>JAYRKO010000166.1:0-5966 GCA_041905745.1 Tagaea sp.
TTGGGCACGAGATCGCGATAATCCTCGAACAGCCCGATCGCCGCGACCGGCGACAGCCGGTCGGCCGTGCCTTCGAGGAACAGCCGGCGGAATTCCCGCTTCACGTCCCCTTCCAGTTCGCCCCTGTCGCGCGCCTGCGGGAAGCGCTGGGCGGCGTCGCGCAGCGTCTGCACGCCGGTGCGGAAGTCGCCGGCCGCGAGCTGGGCACGGCCCAAGCGGCGCTGGATGTCGAATTCGAGTTCGTCCCCGCGCCACGCGAAGCGCAGCCGCTCGAGCGCGCCGACCGTCTCGGCCGGAGTCAAGTCGCCCTTGTTCGACTGCACTTCGATGCGCGCAAGCTCGGCCAGGATGCGCGCGCGTGTGACAGTCCCCAGATCGAGCGTGCGCCATGCGGCAAGCGCCGCCCGCTCGTCGCCGCGCTCGAGCGCGATGCGTCCGCGCAGATAGTCGGCCCTGGCACGGTCGCCGCGCGAGGGATTGTTCGCGACGACCTGATCGACGCGCCGCTGCGCGGCATCGAGTTCCTTGCCGTACAGACGCGCCTCGGCGATCGCGAGGCCGATGCGGTTGGCGAAGTTGGGCGGGAAACGGTCGGAATTGTCGGCCGCGCGGTCGAACTGGAGGAGTGCCGCCTGTGGATCGTTCTGCGCCATCGCGAGCGCGCCGCGCCACAGCGCCGCCTCGCCTTCCTGATCGAGGCTCGAATGGTTGAGCCAGCGCGCCGCCTCGTCGAGATTGCCGGTGTAAAGCTCGGCAACGCCGCGCATCGCGCGGTTCTGCGGGCCGTCGAGCAGCTGCGGACGCTCCTCGCCGATGAGCCGCATGACAGCATTCGTTTCCGGGAACAGACCGTGCGCGAACAGGAAGCGCGCAAGATCGAGGCGCGCGGCGTTGCGCGCGTCGCCCGGACGCGCTGCCGCCACGAGGCGTTCGAGGGCGGGCATCTCCTCGTTGAACTTCGCCGGCCCGCCGCGCTGCCAGGCGGCGATGTCGAGTAGCGTGCCCTGCCGCACCGGCGGCGCTCCCGGCATGCCGGCGGCGGTCGGCGCCGTGACGAAAAGGCCGCGCGTCGAAGAAATCTCGACGCCCGTGCCCAGCGGGCGAACGGAAACGCCGTCGTCGTCCGGACGGACGACGGCGCCCTGCACGCTCGCGAGGATCTGGAATTGCGCGTAGCGGCGCGTATCAGCGAGCCCCACGCCCGCGACTGCCGTGGGCACGATCGCAAGTTCATCGCCGATCTCGGGGTCGCGCAGGCGCAGCACCGTTTGCGCCCCCGGCAGCTCGATCGCCACGCGCGCGTCGGCCGGCGTATCCGGATTGCGGACGACGACTTCGAGCGGCTTTTCCGGCTTGCGCGGCAGACGGCCGATCTCGACCACCCACGCCGTACCGTCGCGGCGCACGAAGCTGTTGGCGCCCGGACGCGGCGCCATGCGGATCACCGTGCCCTGGCTCTCGACGATCTCGACCTCGCCCAGCAGGTCGCGGACCTGCGCGCCCGAACGCAGCGGCGAAAGATCGATGTCGATCGGCCGGTCGAATGCGATCCACAGGTTCTGGCCACGCCCGAATACGGCCGCACCCACCGGCTCGGCGAAGCCGAACCGCAGCGACGAGAAATTGTCGTCGCGCTGAAGTTCGACGGGGACCTGTCCGCGCAGTGCCGCCAGCGCACCGGCGCCCTGCCCCGATGCCTGGCCGAGACCGAGTGCCTGGGCCTGCTGCGTCAACGTCTGGAAATCGGGCGTCGGCGGACGACCGCCGGGGCCTTGTGCCGCCGGCGGCGCTCCCGGCGCCTGCGGCGGACGAGCGGCCCCCGGCGGCTGGGCCTGTTGTGCCTGTTGCTGCGCCTGCTGCTGCGCGGCCGCTGCCGCCTGCTGGGCCTGTTGCGCCTGCGCCGCGCTCGGGAGTTGGACCTGCTGCGTGGTCGGCTGTCCCGACGCGATCGAACCGTCGCGCACGAAATCGAGAACGAGACGCGGACCGGCGCGGAAGTGGCGCAAGCCCACGTTTTCGGCCAGTGCGAATTCCAGCGTCGCGCGTTCGCCGTTGCGTCCCGCTTTGACGTTCGAGACCGAACTGCGCAGGCCGTTGGTGAACTGCGTCGCGTTGAAGCCGGCGGGCGCGCCGAACGTGATCGTGACGTTTCGCCCGTTCTGTTCGACGCGATAGTCGACGTCTTCCGGCCAGTCGATCACGGCGCGGTCGAAGCCCTGATTGTTGCCGAAGCGGACCGCGGCGGCGGGACCGGCGGGTGCAGGCGCTGCCGGAGCCGGCGGCGGCGCGACCTGCGCGGCCGGTGCGGCAGCGGGTGGCGACGGCGCGACGACGGGCGGCGTGGTCGGCGCGTTGGCCCACGGCGTCGCCGGCGCCGGTGCCGGTACAGCCGCACGCGGCGGCTGCGGTGTCGGTGCTGCCTGCGTCTCGGGGGCCGTTACGGGTGGGTTCGCCGGCGTGGCGGGAAACGCCGACCAAGGCGCCGGCTGTGCGAAAGCCGGCATGCAGACAAGCACCAGCGCCGCGCCGCAGGCAATTCGCCGCACCGCGTCAAACAGGCCAGCCCTGTGCGTTCGCGCCCTAATCGCCACGCGACTTGCGTCCCAAAGGCTTCCCCGCGAAGCCGAACCCCGCATTTTACAACAGAGACGGCCCGGCTCGAGCTAAGTGCCCGAATCGACACGGATTCTAAGCTGGGAATCTAGGCCTTGTCGAACAGCGCGTCGATATCGGCTTGATTGGGCGCCGCGTCGGGCATCTGGGGCCCGTTCAGAAGGGCCGCCTCGCCCGTCCGGACCGGATCGGCATTCGCCGGCGTCGCAGCGGCGACGGCCGGCAGACCGAGCGTCTCCAGAAGTGCTGCGACCGTGTGGTCGACCTCCTGCAGCACGGAAACGATCTTCGAGATGCGCTGCCCGGTGATGTCCTGGAAATTGCAGGCCTCGTAGATCGACGTCACGTCGCCGAGGACGGCCGTGCCGAATTCGCCGCCGGCACTCGACGCGCTCTTCTCGATCCGCTCGACCGCATCGAGGATCGAATGGGTCGCCGCCTCGGTCGCACCGACGATCGCGGCCAGCTCGTCGCCGGCCGTGGGCAGATGCTTGGCTCGGATGTCCCGTGCGCTGAGGGCGGCAAGGTCGCGCTTGGCGTCCGCGATGATGCGCGCCAGATGCTCGACGCCGTCGGCGATGCCCGATGCGGCCGGCGCGCGGCGCATCGGCTTCTTCGCCTTGATTTTCGGTTTTGCGGCGCGCTTGGGCGACGTCGCTCGCACGGGCTTCCGGGCAGCGGCCTTCTTCGTCTTCGGCTTTGCCGCGCGCGGCTTGCGACGCGCGCGCCCGGCGGATTTCTTCGCGGGCATGCGTCCTCCCCTTCGCGCGAGCCGGCTCAGAAGTCGCCGAGAACCGTGGCGATCTTGCCCTTGAGCGTCGCGGCGTTGAACGGCTTGACGATGTAGTTGTTCACGCCCGCCTGCTTGGCGGCGATCACGTTCTCGGTCTTGCTTTCGGCGGTGACCATGATGAACGGGATGTGCTTGAGCTTGGCGTCGGCGCGCACTTCCTGGAGCAGCTGGAGGCCGGTCATCGGCTGCATGTTCCAGTCCGAAATGATGAGGCCGTAATCCTTCGCGCGAACCTTCTGCAACGCGGAGGAACCATCCTCGGCCTCGTCGACGTTCGTGAAGCCGATCTGGTTCAGCAGATTTTTCACGATCCTGAGCATCGTCTTGTAATCGTCGACGATGAGGACGTTCATGCGCAGATCGACGGCCATGCAATTTCTCCCAGACCCTATTCGCGGCGGCGTGCGGCCGGTTACGGCTCGCGATGTCCGCCCCTATCCATAACCCTGCCGAGTTAAGAGCTTCCTAATCGACCCGGGGCGCCCGGTAAAGCCCCCAGAAATCAGCCCGCGCGTGCCGGAATACGCGACGGTGCCGTATTCTCGGGCTGCTTGCGGCGGGCGATCTCGGCGGTAACCTGTTGCGCCCGGATCGGGTTCATCTGGGCGAGGATCGGGGCTGCGCGCCGCTCGTTCATCGCCTCGACGAGTTCCACCAATGTCGGCATTTCCATCTGTTCGAAGATGCGGGCGGCTTCGGCCGGCTTCATGTTCGTGAACATCCGGACGAGACTGTTGCGGCGCGTCTGCTCCTGCTCGTCATACTTTGCGATGGCGCTCTCGACGGCGGCCTGAAGCTTCTTGAGTTCGTCCACCTGCAGCTGGATGCGACGTTCTGCCGCCTGCAGGATCGCCTCGCGCTGGTCGACTTCGGCGGCCCGCTTGTCGATTTCCTCGCGGCGCTTGGCCAGATCTTCGAGGGCTTCGATCTCGCCCGGGCTGAAGACGCGGTCGCCCTCTGCATCCGTGCGCCCCGGCGGCTGGCGCGCGGGCTCGGCGGTTGCCGGCTCTTCGTTCGCAGCGGGCGCATTGGCGGGTGCCTGTGCGAGAAGCACCGGCCGCGGGCCGGGCTGCGGCGCCGACGGCACGGGCCGCGCGGACGGGGCTTGTTGGGCAACGGCGGCGGCACCGAAATTACCCACGCGCAGCGCAAGAAGCAGCGCCGCGACGATGACGACGACGGGCAGCAGACGGATGCGGTCGAAGATACGGCTCACGCGCGCGCCCCCGCCTGCGGACCGGCCTTGCGGCGATCGGCGATCGCCTTCAGCAGTTCCTGCTCGGCCTGCGAACGGACGGGGCCGCGCTCGGCCGGCGGTTCGGCGGCGGCAAGCTGCCGCGCGACGGGACGTTCCTCGCGCGCACGCGCTGGCATCGGCGCGGGCTCGCGCACGACGATGGGTGCCGGCGGCGCAACCGGACGCGGACGCAGCGCGTCGCCGAGGCGATCGGCCGCCGGCTCCGCGCGGTTCACGAGCATTTCGAGATCGTCCTTGAGCAACAGCGCCCGGCGCGTCTGGTCTTCGAGCAGCCGGCCCGAAGCATCGCTCGCGGCCTTCAACTCCTCGATGGCGGCTTCGGCGCGCTCGGCAGCCTTCACGAATTCGGCGGTCGCGCGCTCAAGCTCGACGCGCCCCTCGCGCCAGTTCCCGAGTTTGCGGTTGAGCCGCACGGCATAGACGATCACCGCCAGCAGCAGGACGGCGAGGACGGCGTTGAGCGCGAGATCGAGCCCCATCACGTTTCCTCGTACTTGTTGACCTTGCGTTCGATCATCACGGCGACGTTCTGCCCGCGCCGGCCCATGCGGCCCTTGAACAGGCTTTCCGGACCGCACAGGACCTTGATTTCGCTTTCGGGCGTGGCGTTCAGCATCAGGCGCGTGCCGACCTTGAAGTCGAGTACGTCCTGCAGCGTCATGACCTGTTCGTCGACGACCGCGTGGATGTCGACATCGGTCGCCCACAGTTCGGTCGCAAGATGGCCTTCCCAGATCGAGTCACGGCCGAACTTCTCGCCCATGAACTGCTGCAGCAGCATCTCGCGGACGGGTTCGAGCGTGGCGTAGGGCAGCAGCAGCTCGAGACGGCCGCCGCGGTCTTCCATGTCGATGCGCAGCTTCGCGATGATCGCGGCGTTCGCGGGGCGCGCGATCGTGGCGAAGCGCGGGTTGGTTTCCAGTCGCTCGAAGCGGAAATTGACCTTGCTGATCGGATCGAACGACGCCGAAAGGTCGCCGAGCACGACGGCGACGAGGCGCTCGACGAGGTTGCGTTCGATCGTGGTGTACGGGCGGCCTTCGATGCGCATCGCCGCCGTGCCGCGACGGCCGCCGAGCAGCACGTCGACGATCGAGTAGATGAGGGCTGAGTCGACCGTCAGCAGGCCGAAATTGTCCCACTGCTCGGCCTTGAACACGGCGAGCATCGCGGGGAGCGGGATCGAGTTCACGTAGTCGCCGAAACGCGTCGAGGTGATGACGTCGAGCGAGACTTCGACGTTGTCGGAGGTGAAGTTGCGCAGCGAAGTCGTCAGCATTCGGACCAGGCGGTCGAACACGA
>JAYRKO010000167.1:0-5938 GCA_041905745.1 Tagaea sp.
GGGGCGAGCACCGCGTCGCCGCCCGCATCGCCCGCGATCCCCTGCGACAGGCCCACGAGCCGGCGCAGCATGTCGAGATAGAGGCCCGAGAGCGGCAGGTCCGACCAGTCGGGCGAGGCGGTGACGTGGACGAGCACGAGCCAGCCTTCGCCGCGCTTGTCGGCGGTGACAAGCGGCGTGCCGTCGGCAAGCCGCGCCCACGTCTTCTGCGAAAGTTCCAGCGTGGGCTCGGCCAGCACCTGCCGGCGCACGCGCACGTCGGCCGGCACCTCGAGACCCGCGAAGGCCGAGCCGCCGTCGAAGGGTGCAAGGCCGACCGGCTGTTCCCAGCTCATGGCGCCGCCGAATGCGCGGCCACCCTGACGCAGCGGGGCGGGCACGAAATCGTCCTCGGCTTCCGCAAGGCGGGGGCCGGCGAAGCGCACGACAACGCCGCCGCGCTTCATCCAGTCTTCGAGCTGCGCGCGCTCGCCCTCGGGCAAGCGGCCGACGTCGGCAAGGATCATCACCGCCATCTCGCGCTGGAGGAGCTGGGCGGTCTCGCCCGTGCGCACCTCGGCGAAGGGTTGGAGTGCACGCTCCAGATAGAACGTGTCGGCGAGCAGCGGCTGGTTGTTGCGCTCGACCGTCGCGCCCGAAACGATGCCCACGGGCCGGCGGCGCCAGCGTTCGTCGACGAGCGCCACGGCACCGGCCGACGCTTCGCCCTCGATCTCGATGCGCGCGACGCGGTTGCGCAGTTCGCTGGGCAGCGCCACGCGCGCGGTCGCGGTCGTCTCGGCCTCTTCGAAGCGCAGCCGTTCGCGCGCCAGCGGGCGCCCGTCCTCGCCGCGCGCCACGAGCGCGGCGTCCTCGACATGGCCGGCCGCCGGCCGCGCGACCGTTACGGCGATGGCGGTCGTCTCGGAAACCGGCGGCAGGACGAGACGCGCGCGCGCCGCGCGTTCGTCGCTCGCGTAGGTGACCGGCCCGATGCGCTGCAGGCGTTCGACGAGCGGGGCAAGGGCGGGATCGTCCAGCCCGTCGCCGGCATAGAGCACGGCGGTCGCGCGTTCGGGGGCGGCGGCTTCCAGCGTGGCGAGTGCGGCCTGCTTGTCGGTGGGCCACGGCTTTGGTTCGAGCGCGCCAACGAAATTGCGCGCCTCGGCCGCCGTCATCAGCTTGGAGGGACGCGGCGGTTCGCCCGAAACGCCCGGTGCGGTCGACAGCACGACGACCGCGCGCACGTCGCGCTCGGCGCGGTCGATGAACTGTTCCATGGCCGCGCGCCGTTCGCGCCAGTGCGGTGCCGCCGCCCAGCCGTCGTCGACGACCAGCAGCACCGGCCCCTCGCCCGACAGGCGCGCGGCGGGGTTCGCGATGGGCTGGGCGAGCGCCAGGATCACGAGGAACGCGATGAAGAGGCGCAGCAGCAGCAGCCACCACGGCGTCTGCGCGGGCGTTTCCTCGGCCGGCTTCAGGCGTGCCAGCAGCACGAAGGCGGGAAAGGTCGTGCGCCGCGGGGCGGGCGGCGTCACGCGCAGCAGCCACCACAGCACCGGCAGGCTTGCCAGTGCGGCAAGCCACCACGGCGACAGGAAGGCGAAGGCGGCGAACAGGCCCATCCTAGCTTCCCGCCGGCTGGGCAAGTGCGAGCCACAGCGCCATCAGCGACAGTTCGGGCGCGCGGTCGGTGCGGTGTTCGACATAGCCCCAGCCATAGGCGCGCGCGATGTCGCGCAAGCTGGCGACGTGGTCGGCATAGACCGCGCGATATTCCGCGCGCACGTTCTCGACGCGGCTCACCAGCAGGGCGCCCTCGTTCTCCAGCCCCTCGAAGCGCGTGCGCCCCGCATAGGGCAGCCCTTCTTCGGCCGGGTCGACGATGTGCACGAGATGGCCGCGCGCGCCGGCCGCGGCAATCGTGCGCAGGGCCGCGTCGGTCTCCTCGAGCGGGCCCAGGAAATCGCCGGCAAGCACGACGCTGGCGTGCCGGCCGAGCCGTGCCGCCGGCGGCACGCCGAGGCCCGGGTCCTCGCGCGAATAGAGAAGGTCGGCGAGCCGGTTCACCGCGTAGCGCCCGTGCAGCGCGCGCGGCGTGGAACCCAGCAGGCCCACGCGCTCGCCCCCGCGCGTCAGCAGCGAGGCGAGGGCGACGACGAGCAGTTCCGCGCGGTCGACCTTGCGCGCCAGCCGCGGCGCCGAGGACCACACCATCGAGGGCGAGCGGTCGCGCCACAGCCACACGGTCTGCGCCGCTTCCCATTCGCTTTCGCGCACGAACACGTGGTCGGTCTTCGCGGTCTGCCGCCAGTCGATGCGCTCGACCGCGTCGCCCGCCATGTAGCGGCGGAACTGCCAGAAGGTTTCGCCCGGCCCCGAGCGCCGTCGCCCGTGCACGCCGTGCGCGACCGTGTCGGCCACGCGCCGCGCGGCGACGAGCAGGGCCGGCAGACCGGCGGCCGCGGATTCGGCCGCGAGCCGGCGCGACTTCGCGTCGGCCGGTACGGCGTCCTGCGGCGGCTTGTCGGCGAAAAGGGCCACGGTGTCCGGGCGCGCGACCGGTTGCGTCAGGCCAAGGGCTCGCACAGCCGGTCGATCACGCCGTCGAGCGTGACGCCCTCGGCGCGCGCGGTGAAGGACAGCGCCATGCGATGGCGCAGGATGGGCTTGGCCAGCGCCACCACGTCGTCGACCGAGGGCGCCAGACGCCCGTCGAGCACGGCGCGCGCACGCGCGGCCAGCATCAGCGCCTGGCTGGCGCGCGGGCCCGGTCCCCACACGACGTGGCGCTCGACGACGTCGACGCCGCTTTCGCCGGGCCGGCCGGCGCGCACGAGCTTCAGGATCGCTTCGACGACGCTTTCGCCCACCGGCACGCGGCGGATCAGATCCTGCGCGCGCTGGAGGTCGGCGGGCGTCATCGCGGGCACGGGCTGCTCGCTGGTGGCGCCCGTCGTGGCGATCAGCATGCGCCGCTCGGCCTCGATGTCGGGATAGCCGACATCGACCTGCAGCAGGAAGCGATCGAGCTGGGCTTCGGGCAGCGGATAGGTGCCTTCCTGTTCGAGCGGGTTCTGCGTCGCCAGCACGTGGAAGGGCGCCGGCAGGTCGTGCGAGGCGCCGGCGACCGACACGCGGCGCTCCTGCATGGCCTGAAGCAGCGCCGATTGCGTGCGCGGGGACGCGCGGTTGATTTCGTCGGCCATCAGGAGTTGGGCGAAGACCGGGCCCTTGATGAAGCGGAACTGGCGCCTGCCGGCGTCGCCGTCTTCCAGCACCTCGGAGCCGAGGATGTCGGCCGGCATCAGGTCGGGCGTGCACTGGATGCGCTTGGCGTCGAGCCCCAGCACCGTGCCAAGCGTTTCGACCAGCTTGGTCTTGGCGAGGCCCGGCACGCCGATCAGCAGCAGGTGGCCGCCGGCAAGCAGTGTCACCAGCGTCTGCTCGATCACGTCGTTCTGGCCGAAGATCACCCGGCCGATGGAGGCGCGCACGGTGGCGAGCGTTTCGCCGAGGGCCTCGATTTCGCCCAGCAGCGCGTCGGTCTGGACTTGGGTCGGGGGAGCGTTCAAGGGATCCTCGCTTTCCGGCGGCCGAGACTTATTTTTACCAAGTCTGCGATGGGGGGCCCCCCCGCGTCCAGCGCGTGCATGTTACGTACCCGGCGGTGTAGAATCGGACCCGAACGATGAACGAAGAACCGACGCCAGCCGGGCTCCAAAGCCTTGCCGCCGCAGGCCTTGCACGCGGCATACCGCCCGCCGGCGATGCCCGCGGACCGGCCCCGGGCGAAGCCCGCGAACCGATGGAAATATGCGGCGATTTCGACCTGCGCATCGCGCGGGACGGGACGTGGTTCTATCGCGGCTCGCCGATTGGACGCGCGGCGCTCGTAAAACTCTTCGCCGGCGTGCTGCGCCGCGAGGCCGACGGCCGCTACTGGCTGGTGACGCCGGTCGAGAAGGGCCTCGTCACGGTCGACGACGCGCCGTTCGTAGCGGTCGATTTCGACTCCGCGGGCGAGGGGTCCGCGCGCCGGCTGACCTTCCGCACCAATCTCGACGAGACGGTCGAGGCGGGGCCCGAGCGGCCCATCCGCGTGGCGACGGGCAAGGGCGGCGAACCGGCCCCGTACGTGCTGGTGCGCCCGGGCCTCGAAGCGCGCATCGCGCGCGCGGCGTTCTACCGGCTGGTCGAGATCGCCGAGCCGCAGGGCGAGCGGCTGGGCGTGTGGAGCAACGGCGTGTTCTTTGCTCTCGGAAGCGTGGCATGAGCATCGACGTCCCGAGCCCCGAGGAAATCCGCGCCACGCTCGCCGGGGTCGAACCCGGCCTGCGCCGGTCGGCCGTGATCGGGCGCGTGCGCGGCGACCACGACGGCAATCCCGGCATGGCGATGTCGGGCACGCTGCGCCCCGCCGCCGTGCTGGTGCCGCTGATCGCGCGGCCGGAAGGACTTTCGGTGCTGCTCACGCAGCGCACCGCGCATCTGCACGACCATGCGGGCCAGATCAGCTTTCCCGGCGGGCGGCTGGAGCCCGACGACCCCGACGCGATCGCCGCGGCCCTGCGCGAGACGGAAGAAGAAATCGGCCTCCACCGCCGGCATGTCGACGTGCTCGGCCGGCTCGACACCTACCAGACGCGCACGGCCTACGAGGTGACGCCGGTCGTGGGTCTCGTCACGCCGCCCTTCGACCTCAAGCCCGACCCGTTCGAGGTGGCCGACATCTTCGAGGTGCCGCTCGCCTTCGTGCTCGACCCGAAGAACCGCGAGCGCCGCTCGCGCGAATTCCAGGGCACGCTGCGCCATTTCTGGGTGCTGCCCTATCCCGACCGGTACATCTGGGGGGTGACCGCGGGCATGCTCGTGAACCTCGCCGAAGTGCTGGCGGGCGAGACGGCCGCATGATCCGCATCCTCTTCGAAATCGTCGTGCCGCTCGTGCTGCCCGTGTTCGTCTATGCGGCGTGGATGGCGATGGAAAAGCGCCGCGCGGAAAAGCTCGGCCACGGCGAGGCGCCGACCTGGGCCGAAGCGCCGTGGGTGTGGCTGTCGCTCGCGGGCCTGCTGCTGGCGGGCGTCGTCACGATGGGCACCGTGCTGATGCAGGAAACCGACGGCCCGCGCGGCACCTACGTCGCGCCGCGCATGGGCGAGGGCGGCGCCATCCTGCCCGGGCACGTGGAGCGCAAATAGCGGGGACATCATGGACGGCGAAGGCGAAGAACGGGGCGGGCAACCGCGCGGGGCGAAAAACGTGCTGGGGCTGCCGCTGGTCGAGTGCAGCCGCCGGCCCCTGACCGGATTCTTCCGCGACGGGTGCTGCAATACCGGGCCGCAGGATTTGGGGCGGCATACGGTATGCGTCGTCGCGACCGCGGAATTCCTCGAGTTTTCGAAGTCCCGCGGCAACGACCTGTCGACGCCGATGCCGGAATACGCCTTCCCCGGCCTGAAGCCGGGCGACCGCTGGTGCCTGTGCGCGGCGCGTTGGCAGGAAGCCCTCGAAGCGGGCAAGGCGCCGAAAGTCGTTCTGGCGGCCACGCACGTGGCCACGCTCGATGTCGTCGGGCTCGACGACCTGAAGGCGCACGCCGTCGATCTGGCATGAGAATCGCTAACCATCGGGACTGAAAGCCGTCTTGGCTTGACTCGCCCCTAGGCGGCGCGTGAAATGCGCGCCTCCGCAGCCTGTTACGGAAGGGACACCTCTTCATGCGCATGAAATCCAGCTTCGCCGCCGCAGCCGCCGTCGCGCTCGCGATGGGCCTCGGCGTGCCCGCGTCGGCCGAAACGCCGCGCGACACGATCGTGATGGCCAAGCAGATCGACGACATCATCTCGCTCGATCCGGCCGAGTCCTTCGAGTTCTCGGGCTCGGAAGTGGTCGCCAACCTGTACGACCGCCTGATCGGCTACGACATCAACGACGTCACGAAGCTGAACGGCGAGCT
>JAYRKO010000168.1:0-5905 GCA_041905745.1 Tagaea sp.
CCCAATGCGCGCACGCCCGTCGTGGCGCTGACGGCCAATGCCTTCGTCGAGGACGTCGAGCGCTGCCGGGCGGCGGGGATGGACGCCCATCTGGCCAAGCCCGTGCGTGCGGCGACGTTGCGTGCAGCCGTCGAAGCGGTTCTCGCCGGTGCGGCGCCCGCGGCGAGGCATGCGCCCGCCGGCATCGCAGCCGGGGTCATTTCGGAGGAGGCCATCGCGGCGCTGGAGGCGGACATGTCGGCGAGCGCCGTGCGCGGCCTCGTACAGACGTTCCGCACCGAACAGGGCAGGCAGGTGGCCGATCTGCCGGCGCTGCTGGCGCGCGGCGAGATCGACGCGCTGGCGCGCACGGCGCACTCGATCAAGGGGGCGGCGCGACTGTTCGGCGCCGAAGCGCTCGCCGAACGCGCGCTATTCGTTGAGCGGCGCGCGAAGGAAGGGCGCCGCGACGGGCTCGATGCGGCGATCGCCTCGCTCGACGGGACGTTTCGCGCGGTCGACGCGGCGCTTCACGCGCGCTTCGGCAGCGTGTAGCGTCCCCGCGCCCGTTTCCCCCGAGGAGCCCCGATGAGCGAGCGGCCGAACCCGACGACGACGATCCTGCGCACAGTGCGCTGGCTGGCGCTCGGCGCGATCGTCGGCCTTGGCGCCGCCTGGGCGATGAAGTACTGGGCGCTCGACGTCGCAAGCCCGCAATCGGTCGCCACGGCCGCAATCGGCGGGCCGTTCGAGCTCGTCGATCAGGACGGCCGCACGCGCACCGAGGCCGATCTGCGCGGCAAGTATTCGATCATCTATTTCGGCTACACCTTCTGCCCCGACGCGTGCCCGACGGCGCTGCTCGCGGTTTCGCAGGCACTCGACGCGCTGGGCCCGAAGGCGGACCGTTTCCTGCCGGTCTTCGTGACGATCGATCCCGAACGCGACACGGTCCAGCAGATGGCGGGCTACGTGCGCGCGGTCGACGACCGGCTGATGGGCCTCACCGGAACGGCGGAGCAGGTGGCGAAGGCGGCCAAGGCCTATCGCGTGTTCTTCCGCAAGGTCACGCCGGAGGGATCGGCCGACTACCTGATGGACCACACGTCGCTGGTTTACGTGATGGGGCCCGACGGCAAATACGTCGCGCACTTCTCGCACGAGACGCCGGTCGAAAAGATCGTGGAAATCCTGCGCCGCTACGCAGGCTGACGGTCAGACGTAGACGTCGACCTGGCTGCCGCGCGGGCGGTTGGCGAGAAGCCCGACATCGGCTTCCAGCGCATTGGCGCCGCTGTCGGTCGAAGCGCCCGTTTCGCTCGACGTGCGGGACTCGCGCGAGGCTTCCGTGCGGCCGGTGGCCTGCGGGGCCTGCAGCGTCTGGGTCTGCTGCACCGGCGCGGTGCGCTGGGCGGCGACGGCGCTGGCGAGTGCCGGCTGCTGGGAGAGCTGGTTCTGCGTCGCCTGCGACTGGGCGGCCGCGACCTGCGCCTGCAGGTACGGATTGCGCCCGATGCCGAAGGTCTGTGCGTAGAGCCCGACTTCCATGTTTCTATTTTAGGCTCGTTCGGGCGGCCGTTCAAGGCAGCGGGGCGGCCCGCGCAACCCGTTCGACTTGTTCGACAAATGGCGCTTTCCGGGCGGCGATCTCGTCGAGGGTGAACCATTCCGCCTCGTGCGCGTCGTCCGCCGCGACCGCCTCGCCCGACAGCCAGCGGCAGGCGACCGCCACAAGGACGTAGTGATAGAGCAGCGATCCGTCGGCGTTGCGGCGGATCACGTCGACGCTGTCGAACGCGCCGAGCGCCTCGGCGAGGACGCCGGTTTCCTCGGCCAGTTCGCGCACCGCCGCCTCGGCGGCCGTCTCGCCGGGCTCGATCTTGCCGCCGGGAAAGCCCCAGCGGCCGGGATCGGGCGGCTGGCCGCGGCGCACGAGAAGGAAGCGGCCCGCGCGGCGGACGACGGCGATCGCGGCGGGGCGAGGCAGGACGGGCTCCATGACCCTTCTCGTAGTGGGGGCGGGCGGCGGCGTCCAGTCTTGCCGAGGGGGTGGCGGCGGAGGCCCGCGTTCGCTAAATGATGCCCGTCCCGAACGCGGAGTCACGCGCCATGTCGTCCACGCCGATCCCCGTCACCGTCCTCACCGGCTATCTCGGTGCGGGCAAGACCACACTGCTCAACCGCATCCTGTCGGAGAACCACGGCCGCAAGTACGCCGTGATCATCAACGAGTTCGGCGAGGTCGGCATCGACAACGAGATCGTCGTCGGCACCGACGAAGAGATCTTCGAGATGAACAACGGCTGCATCTGCTGCACCGTGCGCGGCGACCTGATCCGCACGATCGGCGGCCTGATGAAGCGCGCGGGCAAGCTCGACGGCATCATCGTGGAGACGACGGGCCTCGCCGATCCCGCGCCGGTCGCGCAGACCTTCTTCACCGACGACGAGGTGCGCGCGAAGACGAAGCTCGACGCGGTCGTGACGCTCGTCGACGCCAAGCATTTCCCGTTGCGGCTGGAGGACAGCCGCGAGGCCGAGGACCAGGTCGCCTTCGCCGACGTGATCCTCCTCAACAAGACCGATCTGGTGACGCCGGAGGAGCTGAAGAAGGTCGAGGCGCGCATCCGCCAGATCAATCCCTACGCCACCATCCACCGCACGGCGAAGAGCGCCATCGAGATCGCCAAGGTCCTCGACAAGGGCGCGTTCGACCTGCAGCGCATCCTCGATCTCGACCCGCATTTCCTCGACGGCGGGCACCACCACCATCATCACGACCACGATCACGACCATGCGACGTGCACCGACCCCACGCACGACCACAGCCACGACCACGATCATCACGACCACGACCATCACCACCACCACCACGACGAGGTCAATCCGAAGCACGCCGACGACATCACGTCGGTCGCCGCGACGGTCGAGGGTCATGTCGACCCCGACAAGTTCCAGAAATGGATCACCGATACGCTGCGCGAGCAGGGGCAGAACATCCTGCGCTCGAAGGGCATCCTGTCGGTCGAGGGCGCGGTCCAGCGCTACGTGTTCCAGGCCGTCCACATGATCGCGGATTCGAGCTGGGGCCAGAAATGGCGCGAGGGCGAGAAGCGCGTCTCGAAGCTCGTCTTCATCGGTCGCCATCTCGACGCCGCCAAGCTGCGCGCCGGTTTCGAAGCCTGCCGCGCGTGAGCAGCACCGAGGTCAAACAGCCGCGCGTACGCCAGTTCGCGCTGGGCGCCTATATCGCGGGCGCCGCCTTCTCGAAGGACGGCGAGACGCTGGCGGCCGCCACGGGGGCGGGCGAGATCCATCTGCGCGCGGTCGCGGGCGAGGACGCGAAGGTCGCCAAGGCGCATGCGGGCGCCGTGCTGTCGTTCGCCGCGCACCCGGACGGCGTTTCGTTCCTGTCCGGCGGCGACGACGGGCGGCTCGTGCGCACGACGCTCGACGGGACGTGCGAGGAGCTTCTGAAGATTCCCGGTCGCTGGATCGAGACGATCGCGGTGCATCCGACGGGCGTCTTCGCGTGCGCGGTGGGCAAGGAGCTGCGCATCTGGGCGAAGGGTGCGACGGCGCCGGCGACGGCGGGCCCGCATCCCAGCACGGTCGCCGCAATCGATTTCAGCCCCGACGGCAGCCGCGTCACGGCGGCCCATTACGGCGGCGTGTCGGTATGGCAGGTGGCCAAGCCCGGCGAGCGGCCGCGCACGCTCAATTGGAAGGGCAGCCACGTGCAGGTGCGCTACTCGCCCAACGGCCGCTTCATCGCGACGACGACACAGGATAACGCGATCCACGTGTGGCGCCTGTCGAGCGGGCAGGACATGCAGATGGCCGGCTATCGCACGAAGGTGCGCCAGCTCGTGTGGACGGCGGACTCGCGCTGGCTTTTGTCGGATGCGGCCGATTGCTTCGTCGCGTGGGACTTCACCGGCAAGGGGCCGGAAGGCCAGCCGCCGCTGGAATTCGGCTTCGGCGACGGGGCGGTGATGACCGGCATCGCGTGCCATCCCTCATCGCCCTTCCTCGTGGGCGGGTTCGAGAACGGCGGCGTGCGGCTGGGCGATCTCGACGGCAAGCGAGAACTCGTGCTGCGCGAGGCACCCGAGGAAGACGGCAAGGCGCTGCGCGCTGTGGCCTTCTCGCCCGACGGTTGGCGCGCGGCTGCCGGCGGCGAGGACGGCACGCTGTTGACGTTCGATCTGAAGACGGGCTGAGCGTTCAGGCCGCGTTGGGGCGCGCGAAGGCCGCTTCCATCTCGCGCCGCACGCGCACGGCATCGTCGCTTGCGTCGTATTCGACGTCGGCCCAGCCCACGATCCCGCCTTCGGGAATGTCGCGCTTGAGCTTCACGTGGCTGGCGAGGCCCAGCGGCAGGTGGCCCTTGGCGAGCGAGGCGCTCGCCGGCACCTGCTTGCCCCAGACGCAATAGCCGCCCTCGCCGTCGAGGATCTCGCCCGCCTTGAGCCACCGCTTGGCGGTGGCGGCCACGTCGGCGTGGAAGGCGAGCGGGGCACCCGTGGGTTCGCCGCGAAGGGCAACACTGGCAACCGAAATCCCGATCTCCAGCCCGATCATGTGGATGGGGCGGTAGAGCGCCATGTGCTCACACGTCTCGTCGGGCAGCATGCAGTATTCGGCGGCACACCGGCGCACGTATTCGTGGTCGGCCGCCACGACGACATAGGTGCCCCATTGCAGGTGGTTGGGGACCGGCGTGCGGTCACGATTCAGCGAGGACACCACTTCGACCGTGCCGCGCCGGGTCAATACGCCGCCGTTCGCCTTGGGCTTGCACACGCGCGCCAGTTCGGGCGCGGGGCAGGGCGGAAAGGCGAGGCCGTCGTCCTGCGGCAGCAGGCCGGTCGCGTTCGATACCGCCGTCATCTCGATGCCCGATTTCGAGCCGTCGATGAAACTGTTGAACATCTTCGGGTTCATGCCGCCCTTGGCGGCCATCTCGTCGGAGAAGCCGAAGTTCTTCCACACCGTGTCGGGCGTCGAGCGGTGGAAGTCGGGGTGGTAGCGCGTGCCCTTGCCGGCGGAGACGACCTCGAACCCGCACGCGCGCGCCCAGTCGACCTGTTCGCAGATGAGGGCCGGCTGATCGCCGTAGGCGAGCGAGTAGACGACGCCCGCCTCACGCGCGCGCGCGGCCAGCAGCGGGCCCGCGACGACGTCGGCCTCGACGTTCACCATGACGATGTGCTTGCCCGCCGCGATCGACGCCAGGCAGAAGCGGATGCCCGCGCGCGGGTCGCCGGTCGCCTCGACGATCACCTCGATGCCCGGATGCGCGACGACCGCCGGCGCGTCGTCGGTGACCCACGTGCGGCGCGTGTCGAGCGCGTTTCCGGCCGACGTCGCGCCGACGCGCTCGGCTTCCCACCCGCAGCTCGCCAACGCGGCCTTCGCGCGGGGCGGGGAGAGGTCGGCCACCGCCGCGACGTGGATGCCCGGCGTCTTGCGCGCCTGCGCGAGGAACATCGTGCCGAACTTGCCCGCACCGATCAGCCCCACGGTCACGGGGCGGCCCTCGGCGGCCCGACGGGCCAGCTTCGCGGCGAGATTCATGGACGTTTTCTCCCTTTTTCCGCCGTCGAGGGAAGCACGCGCGCACCGCGCTTGCCAAGCGCGCCGGTCCTTCGTATAGGCGTGGCTCGAATTTTCCACCGGAGCCGTCCCGCACATGCGCGCCGAAATCGCCGCCGTCGCCGCCGAAATCAAGCAGTCGCTGGAACTGCTGAGGAGGTTTCTTTGACTGGGATCGCGCGCTGAAGCGGCTCGACGAGCTGAACGCCCTTTCCGAAGATCCCTCGCTGTGGAACGACGCGAAGAAGGCGCAGGCCCTCTTGCGCGAACGCAAGCAGCTCGACGCCGCCATCGGCGCGGTCAAGGACATGACCGCCAAGCTCGACGA
>JAYRKO010000169.1:0-5900 GCA_041905745.1 Tagaea sp.
CCTCGATGTCCTCGCGCGTGGGCGCGTCGGCCGTGGCCGTCAGCGCGATCGTCTGCACGTCGCCCAGATCGCGCCGGATGCGGCCCAGCGCCAGATATTCGGGGCGGAAATCGTGGCCCCATTGCGAGACGCAGTGCGCCTCGTCGATGGCGAGCAGCGTCGTGTGCGCCTCGGCCAGCAGCGCCAGCGTGTCCTCGCGCACCAGCCGTTCGGGCGCCACGTAGAGCAGGCGCAGCCGGTCCTCGCGGATCGCGCGGCGCACGTCGGCGTTGGCCGCCGCGTCGTTGGACGAATTGAGGCTCGCCGCCTCGATCCCGTATTCGCGGAGCTGGCCCACCTGGTCGCGCATCAGCGCGATCAGGGGCGAAACGACGACCGTCAACCCGCCGCGCAGCACCGCAGGCAGCTGGTAGCACAGCGACTTGCCCGAGCCCGTGGGCATCACCGCGAGCACGTTCTCGCCCGCGAGAACGGCGTCGACGATCTCGCCCTGGCCGGGGCGGAAGGAATCGAAACCGAACGTCGCCTTCAGGCACGCGCGGGCCGAATCGATGTCTCGGGACATGTGCGCTTTTGCCATCGCGCGCGACGCATGCCAAGCTCCGCGCCGATGCTCGTTTCCGGCCTCTTCCACATCGCGATCAAGACGAACGACCTCGCCGCGACGCAGCGCTTCTACGTCGACGTGCTGGGCCTGCGGAAGGTCGCGCGCCCCGATTTCGGCTATCCCGGCGCCTGGCTCGCCGTGCCCGGCCCCGCCGGTGCCGCCATCGTCCACATCTACGCCGGCGGTCCTGCACTGGGCGCGGACGGACGCGCGCCGTCCGGCACGGCGGCCATCGACCACGTGTCGATCGCCGCGCACGGCTATCACGAATTCCGCGCCGCTTTCGCGCGGCACGGCCTGCCGTGGCGCGAATTTCTCGTGCCCGGCACGACGCTCTGGCAGCTCTTCGTCTACGATCCGTCGGGCGTGCAGCTCGAACTGACGTTCGAGGGTGCCAACGAAGCCGGCCCGCCGCCCGACATGGCGCCGGGCCGCGGCTACGTCGCCGGCACGTCGTTCTTCGATCCAGCCCCTTACGCCGCCTTCGCCAAGCAGGATACCAGCCGATGACATTGAAGTTCGGTCCGCCCGTCGACACGCATCAGGCGCCCCAGCCCGTCCACGTCGCCATCGAGGGCCGCTACTGCCGCCTGCGCGCGCTCGAGCCCTCGCGCGATACCGACGGTCTCTATGCCCTCTCGCACGGGCCGGAGAAGGAGACGCAGTGGGCCTATCTGTTCACGGGCCCCTATCCCGACAAGGCCGATTTCGACGCACACGTTGCGAAGATCGCGGCGGGCACGACCGACCCGGTTTACTGGGCGATCGCCGATCGCGACGACCGAGCGGTCGGCTGGCTGTCGCTGATGCGCATCGACCGCACGCACCGCGTGATCGAGGTGGGCTCGATCCTGCACACGCCCGCACTCCAGCGCACGCCCGCTTCGACCGAGGCGCAGTACCTGATCGCGCGCCACGTGTTCGAGACGCTCGGCTACCGGCGCTACGAATGGAAGTGCAACGACCTGAACGAGCCGTCCAAGCGCGCGGCCCAGCGCCTCGGCTTCTCCTACGAAGGGCTGTTCCGCCAGCACATGATCGTCAAGGGCCGCAACCGCGATACGGCGTGGTATTCGATGCTCGACCGCGAATGGCCCGCGCGCAAGGCGGCGTTCGAGAACTGGCTCGACCCGTCGAACTTCGACGCAGCCGGAAAGCAGAAGACGTCGCTGGGCGCACTCACCGCGCGCGTCGCCGGGCGCGGCGCGTAAGGCTAGCAGCCCAGATACGTCCCGCCGTTCAGGTGGATGACCTGGCCGGTCACGAACCGGCCGGACGGGCCGGCGAGCCAGCGCACCGCGCCGGCGATCTCGTCGGGGCGCCCGCGGCGTCCGACCAGCGTCTTGTGCGTGGCATGGTGCTTGGGCTGCTGGTGGCCGGCCGAAGCGCCGCGCACCGTATCCATCATGCCCGGCGACACGTTGTTGGCGGTGATGCCGAACTCGGCGAGATCGTGGGCGAGCGCGCGCGTGAAGCCGACGAGACCGGCCTTCGCGGTCACGACATGCGCGCGGTCGGCCGCACCCGTGTGCGCCGTTAGGCCGCCGATGTTGACGATCGTGCCTGCACCCGACGCCTTCAGTGCGGCGAGCGACGCCTGAACGCAGTTGAACGCGCCGTCGAGGCAGATCGCCAGCACGTTGCGCCACGTCGCCAGATCGAGTTCCTCGAACGGCTTTTCCCCGCGCACGGCCGCGTTGTTGACGAGGATGTCGAGCCGGCCGAAACGCTTGAGCGTCGCGGCCACCATCCCGTCGACCGCCGCGCGATCCGTCACGTCGGCCATCGCGACCAGCGCGCCGGGCCCGATCTCGGCGGCGACCGCCTCGGCCTCGGCGCGGTTCGCGCGCGCGTTGACGACGACGGAGGCACCCGCCGCCGCAAGTTCCAGCGCAATGGCGCGCCCGATGTTGCGCCCCGCACCCGTGACGAGCGCCACGCGCCCCTTCAGCTCAGACATCCCTCAACCTCCGAATTCGGCAATCGATACAGGTGCCTCCGACGCGAACAGCGCGCGGGCGGATTCCAGCAGGCGCGCGGCGCGCGCCTCGTCCCAGCCGCCGTAGCGGCAATTGAGACGGAATTTCTCGACGATCTCCTCGGACCCCAGCGGTTCGTTGGCGCCGCCGCGGAAATGCGGCTGGCGTTCCTCGACGACGCTGCCGTCGACAAGCGTCGCCTTCACATGGCCGGTAAACTGGTTGGGATATGGATTTGCCGGATCGACGACGTACGACACCTTCCCGGCCAGCTCGACGAGGCGCGGATCGGCGACCTGCGCGTCGGCGAAGGCCGCCAGCCCCGCATGCCCCAGCACGAAGCCCGCCGCGATCCCGTAGGGGATGCTGAACTTCGCCGCGTAGCCGTTGGGCGGTCGGCGCTTGGCCGCGAGCGGTTCCCACAGCCGGTGGAGGATGCCCTCGGCCGTCTCGCACTCGATCGCGACGATCTTCGCCGGATCGACGCCGCGCGCGGCCAGCCGCTTCGCACAGTCGATATAGGGATGGATCATCGTGCCGCAGGCATAGGGCTTGAAGGCGATCGTCCCGGCCACCCATGTGCGGCCAAACCCGTCGAGCAGGCCCGACCAGTCGTCCGGGATCTTGTGGGTGAACGCCTTGTAGAGGCCGTGCGAACCTTCGAACAGCGTGCGCGGACCGGTGAAGCCGCCTTCGGCCAGACGCGCGGCGCGGTAACCGCTTTGCGCGGCCCAGCCGGGATGGACGCGCTTGGTCCACGTCCCCTCGGCGAGATATTCGATGATGCCCGACGCGAAGCTGCCCGCGATGCCGAGGGCGGACACAAGCCGGTCGCGATCGAGCTTCAGCAGCGTGCCGACCGCCGCCGCGGCACCGATGGCGCCGAAGACCGCCGTCGGGTGGAAGCCGGCCTTGTGCGTGGCCTTCGGCACGACGACCGACATGCGGCACGTGATCTCGAGGCCGATGGCGATCGCGCGAAGGGCGGCGCGCCCGCCGATCTTGTGCCGCTCGGCCGCCGCGAGCACGGCCGGCAGGATCGCGGCACCCGCATGCACCGGACCGCCTTCGAACGTATCGTCGAAATCCTCGCCGTGCGCGGCCGTGCCGTTCAGCATCGCCGCGTCGGCCGGCGAGAAGTGCCCCGGCAGGCCGATTGCGGTGCATGGCCCGCCCTCGTCCACGCCCGCGCGCGCAGCCTTCATGAAATCGGTGCCGCGTGCGGCCACGCAGATCCCGGCGATGTCGAGCAGCAGCGCATCGACGGTCTTCGCGACCGCTTGCGTGGGTGCCGCGGCAAGGCAGGCGTCGGCAAGACGTTCGGCGACGGTCGGCGTCATTTGGGGCGGAACTCCCGGATCATCGAATAGGCGGTCATGGCGACGGCGGCGGCGAGCAGGCCCAGCGCCACGGGGTCCTCGACAAACACGGTGTGGCTGCCGTCGGACAGCACGAGGCTGCGGCGATAGTTGGATTCGACAAGGAAGCCGAGCACCACGCCCAGCACCATCGGCAGCACCGGCACGCCGAAGCGGCGCATGGCGTAGCCGATCACGCCGGCCCCAAGCACGAGACCGAGATCGAACAGGCTCTGGTCGATCGCGTAGACGCCCGTGCACACGAGTGCAAGGATGAACGCGATGAGATAGGGCTTCGGCCGGTTCACGAGCCAGATGCACGGATTGAGGATCACGAGCCCGACCAGCACCATGAAGATATTGGCCGACAGCAGGCCCCAATAGAGCCCGTGGACGACCTCGGGCGCCTTCTGGAACAGGAGCGGGCCCGGCATCAGGCCGTGGATCATGAAGCCGCCGAGCAGCACGGCGGCGGAGTTCGACCCGGGAATGCCGAGGCTCAGCAGCGGCACGAGTGCGGTTCCGGTGACGACGTTGTTCGCGCATTCGGGGGCCGCCACGCCTTCGGGCGATCCCTTGCCGAATTCCTCGGGATGCTTCGACCAGCGCTTGGCTTCGTTGTAGGCCATGAAGGCCGCGATCGTGCCGCCGGCGCCCGGCGTCACGCCCTCGATCGTGCCGATCGAGCAGCCGATCGCCTGCGATTTCCAAAGCCGCTTCCACATCGCGAGACCCGGCAGCTTCAGGCGCGTGTCGCGCGCATCGGCCTTCGCCCAGGCGGGTGCCGAAATCTGTTCGAGCATTTCGGCGACCGCGAAAAGCCCGACCATCACGAGGATCGGCCGGATGCCGCCCAGCAGATCGGCCTGTCCGAACGTGAAGCGCGGCACGCCGGAGACGGGATCGGTGCCCACGGTCGCGATCATCAATCCCATGAAGGCGGCGATCAGGCCCTTCAGCAGCGACCCGCCCGAAAGGCTGGCGATGACCGAAAGGCCGAGGATGCCGAGCGCGCAATAGGCGGGCGGCGTGAAGGCGAGTGCCACCTTCGCCAGCGGTTCGGTCGCGGCGGCAAGCACGAAGAGGCCGAAAAGCCCGCCCACCAGCCCGCACATCAGCGAGATGCCCAGCGCCTCGCCCGCCTTGCCGCGCTTGGCCATCTCGTAGCCGTCGATTGTCGTGGCGGCGGCCGAGTTGGTGCCCGGCGTACGGATGAGGATCGCAGGGATCGACCCGCCGTACTCGGCGCCGACATAGACCGACGCGAGCAGCACGATCGCGCTGATCGGCTCCATCCCGTAGGTGAAAGGCAGCAGCAGCGCCATCGCGATGGACGGCGAAATGCCCGGTAGCGCGCCGCCGAAAATGCCCCAGATGACCCCCGCCAGCGACGCGAGGAGTGCCCCGAAACTCATCCGAAAATCCCCCAGGGCAGCGAAATGCCGAGCAGCTTGCCGAACATGAACCAGAAGAGCGCCGCGCCGAGCACGGCGGCGGCGGCAAGCGTCCTGTCGATCCGCGCGCCGGCATAGGCAGCGACGGCCGCGATCAGCAACGCCACCGACAGCGGGTATCCCAGCTTTTCGACCAATGCGAGATAGGCCACGAGGATCGCGAGCAGGCCCGCGGCGCGCGCGAACGCGCCTTGGGGAACGTCGTCCTCGTCGGTCGGCGCAGGCCGATTCAGGCTGCGCGCGGCAAGCGCGAAACCCGAAAGCGCCAACCCGTAGCCGAACACACGCGGCACACCATCCGCCCCTACCGCGTCGGCAAGCAGGCTCTGCGGGATCTGCGTCGCTTCGGCCAGATAGGCACCGGCGATCGCCATCGCGGCGAGACCCAGCGCCGTATCGCGCGTCGCCTTCACTTGATGACGCCCAGCTCGCGCAGGTTCGCCGTGATCTCGGCCGCGAACTTCGTCGTGAAGGCGCGCGCTTCTTCCCGCCCCATGGGCAC
>JAYRKO010000170.1:0-5862 GCA_041905745.1 Tagaea sp.
GTTCTCTTCCTGCAGGAGGAACGCGACGAACTCCTTCGCGCGGGCCTTGTTCTTGGCCTCCGAGAAGACCACGCCGGTCTTGACCGCCGTGCGGTAGACCATCGGCTTGCCGTCCGGACGGTTCGGGAAGCCGGCGGTGGCGATGTTCTGCTCGTAGTTCTTCTTGCCCGCTTCGCGTTCTTCCGGCTTGAGCGCCGCGTTGTTCGCGTCGTCGAGCCACTTGGCGGCGATCGAGATCGTCGCGTTGTGGGTCATGACGGTCGTGCGGTTGTGGAAGGCGACGTTGTTGTCCGGGTCCTTCCAGCTCGTCGAGGACGGCGGCGTGCAGCCCTTGGTGTAGGGCGCCGTGTAGTCCTTGAGCGCGTTGACGAGGCCGGCCTTCACGGCGGGCTGGTCGACGAGCAGCTTGCCGTCGTCGGCGACGAGCTTGACGCCGTAGGCGTCCATGAACGTCAGGAACGAGTAGAACGAGTCCGACGAGTCCACGCCCATCGGCTGGCCGATGCCGAACCCGCGCGTGCCCGAGGCGCGGCGGAAGCCCGGCTGCACCTTGTCGCACCAGAAGGCCCAGTATTCCTTCCAGGTCTTCGGGATGTCGCTTTCCTTGAAGCCCGACTGGTTCAGCAGGTCGATCCAGTACTGGATGTGCATCGTCTGCTGCTTCAGCGGGAAGGCGTAGTAGGCGCGCTTCTTGGCGACGTCGTTCCACAGCAGGGTCGTTTCGACCGTGGTGGGCGCGAAGGTCGGCAGCAGCGGCTGGATGACGCTCGAGATGTCCTCGAGGCGGCCTTCGAAGGCCCACTTGCCGGTCACCTGGAAGTCGTAGACGTCGGCGTAGGCGACGTCGGGAACGGTCTTCGCGTCGAGGGCCGCGACCGTCTTCGGGATCATGTCCTGGATGGCGTACTGCGAGAGCTCGACCTTTACGCCGGACTTCGCCTCGTACTTCTTGATCGTCTCGTAGAGGGCGTCGTCTTCGGCCTTGTAGAAGCCCTTGACCCACCACACTTCGAGTTTTTCCTGCGCCTGGGCGGGTGCGCCCATGGCGGCGAACGCAGCAACGACAGTCGTAGCGACTAGGCGCTTCATCGCGATCTCCTCCCCGTTTTCACGCGCGATCGCCCGCCGGGTTGCCGGTCGGATTGCGATCGTATCGCGGCGGTTATAGCCTGACGTCCGTCGGGTGTCGACCGTCGAAGCGGCACCCAAGGATGTAAATTGGCCGTAACCGTCGCGAGGGTCGACGGCTGCACAAAGGGCGGGCAGTATTGCGTCGTCGCGAGGGGGACCGATGGCGTTCGCGGACCTGAAAAACGAGTACGAATCGCCGATGGTCGTGGCGAGTGCGGTCTATCGCAACGGCGTGCGGATCCGCGACATCCCGGTCGAGGATGTCGGTCCCGCGGCGCTGGCCGAGGGCGAGTTCGTGTGGATCGGCCTGCACGAGCCGTCGATGGAAGTCCTGATCCATATCCAGAACCGCTTCGGCCTCCACCCGCTTTCGGTCGAGGATGCAAACCGGTCCCACCAGCGCCCGAAGATCGACCTCTACGGCGAAGCGATCTTCATGGTGCTGCGCACCGCGCAGGTGAAGGACGCCTGCATCGTCTACGGCGAGACACATATCTTCGCAGGCCGCGGCTACGTGATTGCGGTGCGCCACGGGCCGTCGACGTCCTACGGCGACGTCCGTTCGCGCTGCGAGCGCGAGCAGGCGATGTTCGCGCGCGGCACGGGCTACGTGATCTACGCCATCATGGATTTCGTGGCCGACAATTTCTTTCCCGTCATCGACACGATCGCCGACGAAGTTGCCCAGATCGAAAGCCATATCATCGAAAAGACGTTCACTTCCGAAGAGGTGAACCGCCTCTACCAGCTGCGGCGCGAGTTGCTGGGCTTCCGCCGTTCGGTCTCGCCGATGCTCGAGGTGTGCGCGCGGCTCGAACGCTACAACCTGCCGATCATCGACGCCGAGATGCGGCCCTATTACCACGACGTCTACGACCACGTGCTGCAGGTGAACGAGTCGATCGACAACCTGCGCGAAGCGCTCGCCTCGGCATTCGATGCGGCGATGATGCTGTCCGCTTCCAGCCAGAACGAGGTCACGAAGAAGCTTGCGGCCTGGGCCGCAATCCTTGCCGTGCCGACCGCCATTGCGGGCATCTACGGGATGAACTTCAAGAACATGCCGGAACTGGAATGGGAATTCGGCTATTACGCTGTCGTCGTCGGCATCGTGGGGGTCTGCATCTTTCTCTACCAGCGCTTCCGGAAGGCCGATTGGCTCTGAGGCGGCGGGAATGTCGCTGACGCACGGCCCGGGCATGGACACTTCCGCCGCCAAGCCGCTTCTCGATGCGGCGTTGCGCGCGCGCGACACCGGCGACCGCGCGACGGCGGGCGCGCTGTTCGGCCGCGCGATGGCGCTCGCCCCCGACGATCCGGACGTCCTTTACAGCTACGGCCTGTTCCTGATTTCCGGTGGCGAGGCCGAGCGCGCCTGCCGGCTTTTCAACGATGCCTACGCGAAGGCGCCGGGCAACCTGATGCTCGCTTCCGGCCTCGGCATGGCGCTGCGCGCGAGCGGGCGCTACGCGCTGGCCGAAAGCGTCTGGCGCTCGATCGCCAGCGCGCTGCCGGGCGTGCCGCAGCCGCTCTACGAACTCGGCCAGTCGCTGATGGGGCAGGCCCGGCCGGAAGACGCGGTCGAGCCGTTCCGGGCGGCACTCGCCGCGGCCGGCGATGCGGCGCAACGCGACCTGCTCTGGAAGGCGTATCTGCTGACCATGGCCTATGCGGGCGGGATCGATCCGCAGTTCGTGCGCGACGAGAACCGGCGCCATGCGGCCGAGCTGTCGCCCGCTGGCGCGCCCGCCCTCCACGATAACGACCCCGACCCCGATCGCCGCCTGCGCGTGGGCTACGTCTCGTCCGATTTCCGCATGCACTCGGTCGCGCGCACGATGGAGGCGCTGTTTTCCGAACGCGACCGCACGCGCTTCGAAATCCACGCCTATGCGCAGGACACCGCCCGCGACGACGTCACCGCCAAATTCCGCACCATGGCCGACGCGTGGACGTCGACCGTCGGGCTCGACGATGCGGCGGTTGCGCGCCGCATCCGCGCCGACCGGATCGACGTGCTCGTCATGTCGGCCGCGCATTTCGACGAGAACCGGCTCGGCATCGCGCTGCATCGGCCGGCGCCCGTGCAGGTCTCGATCTACGATTCCGCGCCGACCGGTTCGGATGCGTTCGATGCGCTCGTCGTCGATCCGGCGATGGCCGGCGGTGGCGACGATTTTCCGAGCGAACGGCTGATCCGCACGCGCGGCATGTATTTCCATCCGCCCATGGTACTGGCCCCGCCCGTCGGTCGGCCGCCGGCGCTCGCCAACGGGTACGCGACGTTCGGGTCGGCCAACCATCCGTCGAAATTCTCCAGACGCACGTTCGCATTGTGGGCGGCGGCGCTGCGCGCGGTGCCGGGGGCGCGGCTGCGGCTCAAGTCCGGCACGCGTTACGACGACCCGGCGATGCGCGAGACGATCGCGCGGCGCTTTGCCGAACTCGGCGTCGATCCCGACCGGTTGATCCTCGATCGCGGCGATCTTGGGCTTGCCGCGCATCTGGCGTTCTACGAACGGATCGACGTTTCCCTCGACACGACGCCGTTCAACGGTGCGACGACGACCTTCGAATCGCTGTGGATGGGCGTACCGGTCGTGGCGTTGCGCGGCCGCACGATCATGTCGCGCTGGGCAAGTGCCGTCCTCGCGCGCGTGGGCCACGGCGAATGGGCGGCGGACGACGAGGCCGGATTCGCGCGGCTGGCCGCCGACCTCGCCGGCCGGGCGGCGGATCAGGACCGCGCGACGCTGCGCGCGCGCGTGGCGGCTTCCGCGATCTGCAATCCTGCGCGCCATGCCCGCGATTACGAGCGGATCTATCGCGCTTTGTGGCGCCGCTGGTGCCGCGGGCGGCGTTGACGGCCGTTCGCCCGCGATGTTGCGGTGCGGCATCACTTGACGCTTCCACCCTGCAGGCCGATTCTTCTTCGCGTGAGGTATCGGCCATGACCGACGCTGAAGCGGGCCCGGTCTCGGGCGCGGAAGAGCTGAAGAAGCTCGAAGTTCTCGCCGTCGAGGTGCTCTGCGGTTTCATCGAGACCGTGCAGGCGCGCCAGAAGAACGACGGCGATCCGATCCAGCTGGCCGACCTCAATCTCGCGATGAGCGAGATGATCAACAGCGGACGCATTTCGAAGATCGCGGAGGTGGCGCTGACCGGTCTCGGCCAGGAACTGCGCCATCGCTGGGCGCGGCTGCTGCGCAAGGACGCGTTCGGGCGTCTCCTGTGCAAACCGCTGTCGCCCCTGTTCGAGGCCGGCAAGGTGCCGCGCGGCGTCCATCACGGCATCCGGCATTTTGCGCGGCTCATCCTCGGCGAGGAACTCGAGCGCGCGCTCGTCAAGGAAACCGACAAGATCGTCGCCGCCTGCACCGAACGCGACGGCGTCGACTGGAAGCGCTTCTACCGGACCGCCCAGCCGATCTGGTGGCAGTTTCTCGTGCGCCTGCCGGCCGCGTTCCGCCATTTCGACGCGCGGCTCAACCACATGCTCGGCATCCTCAATACCCAGACCGGGCAGGTGAGCATTTCGGCCAACGTCGTCGTGCGCACGGGGCGCGGGATCAATCGCGATCTCGTGGGGCCTGCACAGGTGCGCATGATCCTCGCCGCGTGGCTTGCCACGTTCGACGCGCTGAGCGAAGCCGAGCGCGCGACCATGGCGATCGCGACGGGATTCTCGGTCAATTTCGACGAATTGCGCGCCGAACTCGACGGCGGCGCCTGACGGCGCGTCGGGCGGCTGGAGCGGGTGAAGGGAATCGAACCCTCGTATGCAGCTTGGGAAGCTGCCGTTCTACCATTGAACTACACCCGCACGCCGCGTGCGGCAGGGGGGACTATATTTGCAGCCTCCGCGCCGGGCAAGACGCCCGCTTGACAGTGCCGGGCCCCCTCGAATAGGTTCCGGCCGATCGTGGTGATTTGAGCCGGCCGGCTTGCGGACCACGTTAAAGAAACCGCTAAAAGGTCGGAGCGTTTCGCGAGCGTCTGCCCGTCGAGAAGCCCCGAGCCAAAGGCCGGGGCTTTTGTGTTGCGGGGTATCGCGATGGCGAAGAAGAACGAGTTCACGGCCGATCCTTCCTGGCGCGGGCGCACGGCGCTCGTCCATGGCGGGACGGAGCGTTCCCAGTGGTCGGAGACGGGGGAGGCGATGTTCCTCACCTCCGGCTTCGTCTACGGCTCGGCCGACGAGGCCGAGCGGGCCTTCGC
The DNA here is from genome assembly GCA_041905745.1 of Tagaea sp. Classification (GTDB taxonomy): domain Bacteria; phylum Pseudomonadota; class Alphaproteobacteria; order CACIAM-22H2; family CACIAM-22H2; genus Tagaea. The sequence goes on from JAYRKO010000170.1 coordinate 5,350, forward strand.
CACGCCGATCAAGCCCGAGGACCAGCGTTTCGTCTATTCGCGCTTCGGCAACCCGACGGTCGCGATGTTCGAAGCACGTCTTGCCGCACTCGAAGGAGCGGAAGCCTGCAAGGGCACGACCAGCGGCATGGCTGCCGTCTTCGCCGCTCTCGCCTGCCAGCTTCGCGCGGGCAGCCGCATCGTGTCGTCGCGCGCGCTGTTCGGCTCGTGCCACTACATCGTGACCGAACTGCTGCCGCGCTGGGGCGTGGAAAGCGTATTGGTCGACGGTTCGGACCTCGCGCAGTGGAAGAAGGCGCTGTCCGTCAAGACCGACGTCGTCTTCCTCGAATCGCCGTCCAATCCGATGCTCGATCTCGTCGACATCCGCGCGGTGGCGAAGCTTTCGAAGAAGGCGGGCGCGAAGGTCGTGGTCGACAACGTGTTCGCCACGCCGATGCTGCAGAAGCCGCTGGAACTGGGCGCCGACATCGTCGTCTATTCGGCGACCAAGCACATCGACGGGCAGGGCCG
>JAYRKO010000171.1:0-5856 GCA_041905745.1 Tagaea sp.
CGAAGGCTGGCATCCGGGCGTCATCGGCATCGTCGCCAGCCGCCTCAAGGATCGGTTCGAACGGCCCGCTTTCGTCGTGGCGCTCGATGCGGGCGTGGGCAAGGGATCGGCGCGGACCGCTTTCGGGTGGAATGTCGGTGCTGCTGTCATTGCCGCACGCGGCGAGGGGCTGCTGGTGAACGGCGGCGGGCATGCCAACGCGGCCGGGCTCACGGTTGCGGCCGATGCACTCGACTCATTGCGCGCGTTCCTGGCCGCCGATCTTGCGCGCCATCTCGAAACCGCCGAGCGCCGGACGGTGGTCGAATACGACGGCACGCTGCCGCTTGCGGCGGCCACGGCAGCGCTGATCGAGGAACTCGACAAGGTCGGGCCATACGGCGTCGGCAACCCTGAACCGCGCTTCGTGTTCAACGCCGTGCGCGTCGCGAAGGCCGACATTGTCGGCGGATCGCATGTCCGGTGCTTTCTGGAAGATTCGCGCGGTGCGCGGCTTTCGGCGATCGCATTTCGGGCTGTCGGAACGGGTCTTGGCGAAATTTTGCTGCGCACGGACGGGGCCGGCATCCATCTGCTTGGCCGGCTGAAGCTGGACACGTGGCGAGGGGCCTCACGGGTCCAATTGCAGATCGAGGATGCGGCGGCGGTCTAAGCCTCGCTCTTGTTAAGTAAAAGTTCATTACCGCTAGGTAGTTTCCAAGGGAAACCTTCGGAGGCGTGAGTGGCCTCATGACCTTTGTGGGATTAGGGCTACGAGGTGCAGCAACCCGTTGGACGCCAAGTCGTCGGGTTGACTTTTGTAATCACAGCAATATTTCCGGAAACGACTGACAGCGGTAACAGCGGAAATCCGCGGCAAGTTGTGGCAGAATCGAAAATACGTGACGGAGACTAGGGTGACGTTGGTCGTACTCAGTGCAGGCTTTTCTGTCGGCGACGCGCCGGGATCGCGCGTCGGCGGCAGTCTGCGCCGGAGGATCGCATGAGCGCCCGGCCCTTGACGCGCATCGATCGCGCGACGCTGCGCGATATCGCGGCGGCGAACCAGCGGTTCGTGCAGAAGCTGCCAGACGGGCGGCGCGCGAAACTCGCGTTTTTCGACCTCTCCGACCTAGATATGGACGGCCTGGATTTCACCGGTGCCGACTTCACCGGTGCGCGGCTGAAGGGTTGTTCGGCGCGCGGAACGAATTTCGCGGGCGCAACGCTGTTTTGCGCCGATATGCGTTTCGCGCGCTTGCAGGGCGCGATCCTCAACCATGCCGATCTTCGCGGCGCCAATCTGCGCGGTGCGGATCTGACCGCGGCGACGATGATCGAGGCCGACCTGCGCGAAGGTGCGCTTTCGCGCCAGAACGTCGCGGGCAAGTCGGAAAATCCGCTCGGCGGATCGGTCGATGCGGCGACGGCCACGTTCCGCGGCGTCGACCTGTCCGGCGCGCGGCTTACGCGCACGATCGCCATGCAGGTCGATCTTTCCGACTCCCGCCTCGTCGGCGCGCATCTCGACGGCGTCGATTTCCGCAACGCCAATTTTACCGGCGCGGACATGCGCGAGGCGGCTTTGCGCAACTGCAACCTGTCGGGCGCCACGATGCGCGGAGCGGTCGCGATCGGCACGGCGTTCGAGGCCGTGACGCTGGGCGACGCCGACGCGAGCGGCGCGGTTCTGGACGAGGCGGTCCGCAAGGCCTTCGAGGTCGCGGGCAACCCGTCGATCCGCATGCGCGAACTGGGCGAAAGCATCGAGGAGGCGATCGCGCTCCACGCACGCTGGATCGCCACGCAGGGCGGCGCAGGCCGGCGGCTCGATCTGTCGAACGTAAATCTTGCCGGCATGCATTTCGACGCGCAGGACCTGTCCGGCGCGCTGCTGCGCAACGCCTATGCGGGCGGCGCTACGTTCCGCGGCGCCACGCTCGTCCTAACCGATTTTTCGCTGGCCGATCTCAATGCCGCGGACTTCACCGGCGCCGACATGCGCGCCGCGACGCTCAAGCGCAGTTTCCTTGCAAACGCGACGCTGGCGGGCGCAAACCTCCAGCCGGTGCGCATCGGCGGACCCGACGGCCAGATCATGGCCGCCAATCTGGAGCGCGCGCGGCTCTGGCATGCCGATCTGAGTCGGACCGATCTGCGTCGTGCGGTGCTGAGCGGTGCGGATTTCGGTCACGCAAAGCTTCAGGAATGCGATTTGCGCGAATGCGTGGCCGAAGGTGCCGGTTTCGCGCACTGCAATCTTTCGGAAGCGCGCACGGATCCCGGCTTCTTCCCAAGCCTTCGATAAGTGTTCGCCCGAAACGAAGACGACCGCGCCGGCTTTCGCCGCGCGGCCGTCTGCATTCGCGAGGATGCCGGTCAGGCCTGAACGTCGACCTGCTGGCCGCGACCGCTGTCCGCGGGCGGTTGGATCGTCTGCACGAGACCGACGAGCGCCTGCTGGGCGTCGTTCGCGGCCTTGAACGCCGAGATGGCGGCAGCCTGTTTCACACTGGAATTCGCACCGGCGAGTGCCGAGATGGCGGAATCGCCTGCTACGCTCGAGATCGTCAAGGCCATCGGGTTTCTCCCTTTGGATCAGAACTTCTAATCCTCGTAGAATAGCCGAATAGAAGGCACGGCACTAGCGTTGTTTCGAAGAGACACAGATTGCCATGATATCATGTGCTTAGACCCATGATGGCCGAGCCGTCCCGAAATGCGCCCGCCCGCCGGATCCGCCGTCGCCTCATCCGGTACGGCATTCCGCTGCTTGCCGTTTCGGCCGCCCTTTGGTGGGGACCGAGTGCGGGGCTGCGCTACGGTCTTTCCCGTGCGATCGAGGCGGCCGGCTATCGCGTCGTCGAACTGACGCAGGCGCGCGTTTCGCTGGTCGAGTGGCGCGTCGAGGTCGGCGGCCTGCGCGTTGCCGGGCCGGGCGAGGCGCAGCTCGAAGCGGCCGGGATCGAGATTTCGCCGGGGCAACTTTTCCGCGGCCGCATCGACGTGCCGCAACTCCGGCTTTCCGGTCTCACGCTCGATCTCGTGCGCAGTGCGCGCGGCTGGCGGATGTCCGGTTTCGATCTCGGCGCGACGGGCAGCGGCGGGAATTCCGGCTACCGACCCCAATTGCGGGTCGGCCGGTTGGAACTCCTCGCTTCCCGCCTTGAACTGCGCGATGGCGTGGCCCGCACCGAAATCGCGGTGACGTCGGCAAGGCTCGAGGGCATCGACACGGGCAATGCGCTGGCGCCGGTTTCGTTCGATATCGACGGAACCGTCGGCACCCGGCGCGTTCGGGCGAAGGGCGGTGCAACGCCGTTCGCCGCGGTACCGGAGCTGGAAGCGCATCTCGACGTCGACGGCGTCGAACTGGCGCCGTTCGCGCGCCTGGTCGGGGCGCCGTTGTCCGGCGCGCTTCACTTCGCCGGCGACGTGAAGGCCGGCACGTCGGATGGCGTCTCGGTTGCGGGGACCGCGCGTCTCAGTGCGGCGGCTTACGAAGCCCTGCGGGCGTCCGTGCTTTCCTGGCAGGGCGACGCTAGGATCGGCAGCGACAATGCCGTCGCGGCCGGCGGCCGGTTCGAAATCGACCGCGGCACCTATGCCGCCGACGCGTTCAAGGGGACGGCCGAACGCGCGACGTTCGACGGGCGCATGCGCCTCGATGCCGGCGGCAAGGGCACGCTCGTCGGCGCGCTTGCGCTCTCTGCGTTGACGATCGATGCATCGGATCGATCGGTAGCGGTCGCCCGCGCGCGCCTCGAAACGTCCGGCATGACGTTCGGCGCCGACGTTGCGGCCGTTGGTAAGGCGAGTGCTGCGCTCGACGGCGTCGACTATGGGGGGGCGGAAGGAAAGGGCGCGGTTCGTTCGCTTTCCGGTACGGCTGATTTTTCCGTCGCGCGCCGTTCGACGTTCGGGGCGAATTTCGTCCTGCAGGATGCGGCTTTCGAAACGTCGGACATTCGCTTTTCGGCTCCGGCCGCTTCGCTCCGCGTGTCGGACGCACGCTTGATCGACGGTGCCGCGGAGGGGCGCGTTGCGCTCGGCCTCGACGGTGCGCAAGCCGGTACCGGAACGGTCGCGCTCCAGGGCGAGCGTATCGCGTTCGACGGGATGATCGCGCTTCGCGGCGACGGCACGTTGGGCGCCGAGGGCGCATTCGATGCGCGTGCGTTGCGCGCCGACTTGCGCGAAGTCGACGCGCGCGCTTCGCTCGCAACCCTGACGCTTGCCGGCAAGGTCGCGTCGACCGCCGAAGGACCGACATTCGACGGCGGCCTTCGCACCGGCGCCGTAAGCGTCGTCGATTCAACCGCGCGCGAACTCTTCGCCGCGGCGGGCATCGAGGCCGGCAGCGCGCGCTTCGACACCGCCGGCTTGACGGCCGGCCGGATCGCGGTGTCCGAGCCGCGCGTCCTTCGGCGCGAGAAGGCGACGGAAGGGCGAGAGGCGTTCGGCTGGCGCCTGCGCGCCGCGCGCGCGGAAGTCGGCGACGTGCGGGTGGCGCCGTCCGGAGCCGCGGCGATCGAGACCGTACGCATCGCAAGCCCCGTCCTTCGCGTGACGCGCACGAAGAACGGCTTCCTCAGTTTCGAGCGCGGCGCACCGCCGCCACCCGGCACCCAGCCGCCGCCCGTTGCGCCATCGCCCGGCTTCACGCTCGGCCGTTTCGAGATTTCCGACGGACGCGCGGTCTTCGAGGACCGGACGCCGCACGACACCGTGCGCATTCCGGTCGACAGGCTTTCGCTGAGCGTACGCGACATCGACATCGGCCGGCCGGAGCGGCCGACCGCCGTCGCGCTTTCCGCGCGCGTGGGCAGCTTCGGGCAGGCAAACCTGCGCGGCACGGTCTATCCGTTCGACGCGCGGCTTTCCTTCGACCTCGACGTCGCGGTTCGCTCGATCGATCTTCCGCCGGTCTCCACCTATTTCGACGACCTGCTCGGAGTCGACGTGCGCACGGGGACCGCAAGCGTCGAGGGCAAGATCGTCGCGCGACAGGAAAGGCTGTCCGGCGAAACGAAATGGCGGCTGTCGAACGTCCGCATCGACGACCGCGAGACACAAGGGGCGACGCTTGCCGAGCAGGCGGGCGTGCCGGTCGCCACGATCCTTTCGCTGCTGTCCGACGACGAGGGCAACATCGCGCTCGACATCCCGGTTTCCGGCGAGCTTTCGAACCCCGATTTCGATACCGGCGATGCCGTGCGTCAGGCGGTCGGCGGCGCGATGCGCGGGGCCCTTTCAAATACTTTCACGCTGCTTTTCCCGTTCGGCACATTCGTTTCCGCCGCGCTCGACGCCGAACGGCGCGGCACCGGCCTGACATTGCCCGACGTCTCCTTCGCGCCGGGCGACGCGGCGCTCGACACGGGCGCGCAGACCGTCGTTGACGGACTTGCCAAACTTCTTTCGGCGCGCCCGGCCGCGCGCCTCGAAGTCTGCGGCTTCGCCGGGCCGACCGATGCGCCGGCGATCCCGCGCCGCCCGGGTGCCCGTCCGGTCGACGACGATACGCTGCGTCGCCTGGCCGAACGTCGCGCCGACGCGGTCAAGCGCCGGCTCGTCGACGAACGCGGGATCGATGCGGGTCGGATTTTCGAATGCCGGCCGGTGGCGGAAGACGAAAGCGCGGCAAAGCCGCGCGCCGAACTGCGCTTCTAGCCGGATTCAGGATTTCACGGGATCGGGTGGCGGCTGGTCGGCGCGCGATACCGGCTGCCAGCCGATGACGCCTTCGAAATCGGCGCCCGTCGTGTCGCAGTCGGCGAGCGAAATCCAGCGCATGTCCGCCGCGCGAAACGACGTCTGCACGAGTTGGCAGCGACGGAAACGCGAATGGCGCAGGAGCGCGCCGTCGAGGCGCGT
>JAYRKO010000172.1:0-5847 GCA_041905745.1 Tagaea sp.
GGCGACGGCGGTCGTCGCGGGCCTCGGCGCGGGCGGCTATGCGGTGGCGGTCGACGCGATGAAGCGGCTGCTGATCGCGGCCTAGCGCCGCGCGCGCCGGTCCATCCAGATGCCGACCGGCACGAGGACGAGGATCCCCAGCAGCGGCAGTTCCGCGTAGTCCTGGAAGCTCTTCATCTCCGCACCGCCCAGCCAGTCGGTCAGCGGCACCGTCGTGCCGTAGCCCAGCGCGAAGATCAGCAGGCCGATCGTGTTCCGCCAGCGCAGCATGTCAGCGCCCCGGCAGTCGCGGCAGGTCGGCGTCGGGCGCATGCGGCGGGGTGACGTCCTTCATTTCGCGCACCTCCCAGTCGCCGGTCCGGAACGTCGCCATGCGGATCGTCGTGGTGTTGGCGGCCGCACGGCGCAGCACGAAGCCGGCGAACGCGATGAGCGCCGATCCGGCGAGCCACACCCACATGACGAGTGCGGTGCCGAACGCTTCGAGGAAGCGCAGGATGCCGGCCGCCGTCTCGCCGGCCGAAGCGCCCAGCAGCGCGCCGGCCGCCCAGCGCAGCACGTCGCCGCCCAGTGCGATCGCGGCCCACAGGCCGAGGCAGAGGAGCGACCAAAAAAGGAATCCGGCCCATGCGAAGCCGGCGAAAAGACGCGGGATCATTCCGACAATATAGGGTCGTGGGGTCGCTCGCGAAAGAGCGGTATCCCGAATTTTAGACAAGTGCAGCCAATCGCTTAACGACATTTTCAAATTTTGCGGCGAGTTTGGCACACGCAATTTTTCCACCCCCGAGGAATCCCCCCCCGATGAATCCGCTTTCCCGTTCGCTCGTCCTGCGTCTCGTTCTCGCGATCGGCGCGATGGCGCTGCTCGCCTGTGCGACGCTGTTCGCCATCGTCTTCTTCGAACGCGCGGACCTCGATCATCGGATCGTCGAGCGCGACGTGAACGACCGCTATGCCGCCGTTCTCGACGAGATGCAGAGCGAACTGGCCGTCGTGCGCTCGGTCGCCGCGGCGCTCGCACCCGTTCCGGCAATCCGCGAGGCGGCGCTGTCCGGCGACCGCCAGCGCATGGCGGCCGTCCTAGATCCGATCCTCGCATCGATCCGGACGAACGCGAGCGTGCCGATCCTGTGGCTGTCGAAGGCGCCCGGCATCGCGCTCTACCGTTCGCACGCACCCGACGTGTTCGGCGACGACGTCACGGCGCGCCGCATGACGGTCGTCGAAGCCTACCGCGACGGGAAGATGTCGGCCGGGCTCGAGCCGGGTCGCGACAACATCAGTCTTTTCGCGACCGTGCCGCTGCTGGAGAACGGCAAGGCCGTCGCGGCGCTCGACGTCGGCGTGTCGCTCGCCAAGCCGTTCGCCGAGCGCATGAAGAAGAAGCTCGACGCCGACATCGCCTTCCACGTGCTGGAAGGCGACAAGTTCGTCACCCTCGCCGCGACGCGGGCCGCCGGCACGCTGCTGGATGCCGACGAAATGAAGCGCGCGATGGCGGGCGAAACCGTCATGCGCGAGATCGACCGCGACGATGTGCAGGCCGCCGTTCTCGCGCGCAAGCTCGTCAACAAGGCGGGCAAGGTCTTCGGCCTCATGGAAGTGTCGCGCGACGTGACCGCACTTCGCGCCGAAGCCGCCGTCGCGCGGCGCAACCTCGCCGCGGGTGCGCTGGGCTCGCTCGTGCTGGCCCTCGCGATCGGCTATTTCCTCGCGCGCGGCGTCTCGCGCCCGATCCTGGCGCTCGCCGGCACGCTCGACACGATCGCCGCGGGCCGCACGGATACCGACGTGCCGGGCCGCGAACGCGGCGACGAGATCGGCCGCATGGCGAAATCGGTCGTCGTGCTGCGCGACGGTCTGGTCGAGGTCGAGCGCCTGCGCGCGCAGGCGGCCGAGAGCGAACGCGCCGCGCAGGCCAAGCGCCGCGAGGATGCGCTGAAGCTCGCGGACGATTTCGAGCGGTCGGTGGGCACGGTCGTCGAAACGCTCGACGGCTCGGCGCGCGCGCTGCAGGGATCGGCGCAGGCGATGGGAACGGCGGCGGAAGCCACGAGCACGCAGGCCGCCAGCGTCGGTGCGGCGTCCGAGCAGGCGTCGTCCAACGTGCAGACGGTCGCCGCGTCGACCGAGGAACTTTCCGCGTCGATCCGCGAGATTTCGCGCCGCGTGGCGGAGTCCGCCGCGATGAGCCGGCAGGCCGTCGACGAGGCGGCACGCACCGGCGAGACGGTGCAGAGCCTCGTGGCCGTCGCCGGCAAGATCGGCGACGTGACCAAGCTCATCAACCAGATCGCCGGGCAGACGAACCTGCTGGCGCTCAACGCCACCATCGAGGCCGCGCGCGCGGGCGAGGCCGGCAAGGGCTTTGCGGTCGTCGCATCCGAGGTGAAGGGTCTCGCGAGCCAGACCGCCAAGGCGACCGAGGAGATCGGCGCGCAGATCGAGGCGATTCAGGCCGCGTCGACGAAGACGGTCCAGGCGATCGACGCGATCTCCGGCACGATCCGTGCGCTCGACGGCGTATCGGGCGCCATCGCCGCGGCGGTCGAGGAGCAGGGTGCGGCCACCCAGGAAATCGCGCGCAACGTCCAGCAGGCCGCGAGCGGCACCTCGCACGTCTCGGGCACGATCGCGCAGGTTGCCGGCACGGCCGGCGAGGCGGGCCGCGTCTCGGGCGAGGTGCGCGAGCGCGCGGCCGAACTCGCCGCACAGGCCGAACGCCTGCGCGGCGACGTGCGCCGGTTCCTGGACGGCGTGCGGGCCGCCTAGCCCTTGTTCATGCGGTTGTTGACGAGATCGTCGACGACCGCGGGATCGGCCAGCGTCGAGGTATCGCCCAGAGCCGAATGTTCGTTGGCGGCGATCTTGCGCAGGATGCGGCGCATGATCTTGCCCGAACGCGTCTTCGGCAGGCCCGGCGCCCACTGGATCAGGTCCGGCGAGGCGATGGGGCCGATCTGCTTGCGCACCCAGCCGACGAGCTCCTTGCGCAGCTCCTCGCTGGTCTGCTGGCCGGCCTTGAGCGTGACGTAGGCGTAGATGCCCTGACCCTTGATGTCGTGCGGGTAGCCCACGACGGCCGCCTCGGCGACCTTCGGGTGGGCGACGAGCGCGCTTTCAATCTCGGCCGTGCCCATGCGATGGCCCGACACGTTGATCACGTCGTCGACGCGGCCGGTGATCCAGTAGTAGCCGTCCTCGTCGCGCCGGCAGCCGTCGCCGGTGAAGTAGTAGCCCTTGAAGGTCGAGAAATACGTCTCGATGAAGCGCTTGTGGTCGCCGAACACGGTGCGGGCCTGACCCGGCCAGCTGTCGGCGATGCACAGATTGCCGTCCGTGGCGCCCTCGAGGATCTTGCCGTCGTTGTCGACCAGCACCGGCTGCACGCCGAAGAACGGCTTGGTCGCCGATCCGGGCTTGGTCGCGATGGCGCCGGGAAGCGGCGTGATGAGGATGCCGCCGGTTTCGGTCTGCCACCACGTGTCGACGATGGGGCAGCGCCCGTCGCCCACGACGTTGTGGTACCACAGCCAGGCTTCCGGATTGATCGGCTCGCCGACCGAACCCAGGATGCGCAGCGTCTTGCGGCTCGTCTTCTTGACCGGCGCCTCGCCCTCGCGCATCAGCGCGCGGATCGCGGTGGGGGCGGTATAGAAGATGTTGACCTTGTGCTTGTCGACGACCTGCCAGAAGCGCGAGCTGTCCGGATAGTTCGGCACGCCCTCGAACATCAGCGTCGTGGCGCCGTTGGCCATCGGCCCGTAGACGATGTAGCTGTGGCCGGTGACCCAGCCCACGTCGGCCGTGCACCAGTAGATGTCGCCGTCCTTGTAGTCGAAGACGTACTGGTGGGTCATCGCCGCATAGACGAGATAGCCGCCCGAGGTGTGCAGCACGCCCTTGGGTTTGCCGGTGGAGCCGGAGGTGTAGAGGATGAAGAGCGGGTCTTCCGCGCCCATCTCGGCCGGCGCGCACTCGGCCGACACGTGCTGCGCCTCTTCGTGGTACCAGATGTCGCGTGCGGGATCCCAGTCGACCTTGCCGCCGGTGCGCTTCACGACCAGCATCTTCTTGACCGACGGGCAGCTCTTCAGCGCCACGTCGGCATTGACCTTCAGGGGCACCTTGCGCCCGCCGCGCAGGCCTTCGTCGGCGGTGATGACGAAGTTCGAATCGCAGTCCTGGATGCGGTTGACCAGGCTGTCGGGCGAGAAACCGCCGAACACGATCGAGTGGACGGCGCCGATGCGCGCGCAGGCGAGCATCGCGTAGGCCGCCTCGGGGATCATCGGCAGGTAGATCGTGACGCGGTCGCCCTTCTTGACGCCGTGCTTCTTCATCACGTTCGCCATGCGGCACGTGGCCTCGTAGGCCTCGCGATAGGTGATGTGCTTGCTCTCGTTCGGGTCGTCGCCTTCCCAGATGATCGCGGTCTGGTTGGCGCGCTTGGCGAGATGGCGGTCGAGGCAGTTGGCCGACACGTTGAGCGTACCGTCCTCGAACCAGCGGATGGGAACGTCGCCCGTGAACGAGGTGCTCTTGACCTTCGTGTAGGGCTTGATCCAGTCGACGCGCTTGCCGTGCTCGCCCCAGAAGGCGGCCGGATCCTTGACCGACTTCTCGTACATCGCCTTGTACTTGGCCGCGTCGACAAGCGCGGCTTTGGCGATGGCATCGGGAACGGGGAAAAGCTCGTTCGACATGGACGGCGCCTCCGGTCGCTTGGTGCGGCGGAAAAGGGCCGCACCTTTATGGTCTTGGACCGGTTTTAGTCCGCCGTCGCAGCGTATGGCAAGCCGGACGGCTGCGGCGTCTCAGCGCGGTAAAATCGGACCCGCCGGCGCGTCGGGCCAGGTCACGGCGGGGCATTCGAGCGCGCTTTCGACGATCTCGATGCGCACGGGCGTCAGCCGCGCCCCCCGGCACGGCCCGGCCACGCAAAATCCGTCCTCGATCCCGAACAATGCGCCGTGGCTGCCGCAGCACAGGAACCGGCCTTCCTCGTCGAGAAAGGTGCCCGGCATCCAGTCGAGCGGCGCGCCCGCGTGCGGGCAGATATTGGCATAGCCGTAGACGCGCCCCGCCTTGCGCACTACCAGGACCGAGCGCCTAGCAGGCCCTTCGCCGCAATCGAAGCCGCGCGCCCCGGGGTCCGCCAGCTCGTCGAGGCGGCACAGGACGCTCACGCCGCCACGCCCAGCTTCGCGCAGATCGTTTTCCACTCCGCGGCGCTCACGGGCTGCACGGAAAGGCGTGAATATTTGAGCAGCGCCATGCCGGCGAGCGCCGGCATCGTCTTGATCTCGGCCAGCGTCAGCGGCGTCTTCGCCGCTTCCAGCGGTTCGACGTCGACCATGAACCACAGGCCCTTCTCGGCGGACGTGTCGGGATAGGCCTCGCGCGCGATGCGCATCGTGCCGACGATCTCCTTGCCGATGTTGGAATGGTAGAAGAAGGCGCGGTCGCCGGCCTTCATCGCCTGCAGGTTCAGCTTGGCGGTGTGGTTGCGCACGCCGTCCCACTTGCCGCGCTTCTCGGCGACCAGCTTCGACCAGGCGTAGACGTCCGGCTCGCTTTTCATCAGCCAGTATTTCATCGGCTATTCGTCCTTGAGGGGGCGGGCGAGGAGGGCGGCAACCGTAGCGCCGACGTCGGCGTTCTCGTAGAGGATCGCGGCGACGGCCCGGCAGATCGGCATGTCCACGCCCAGCCGCGCGGCGAGCTGGCCGACCGACAGCGCGCCTTCCACGCCCTCGACGACCGAATGGCGCAGGCCCAGATCGGGATGTTCCATCGCGGCCTGGCGCGTCATGCCGCCGCCGATCGCGATGCCCAGGCGCA
>JAYRKO010000173.1:0-5830 GCA_041905745.1 Tagaea sp.
GGGTGCGAAACAGACGGGTGGACGGGACGATGGGCGAAGAGAAACGCAAGCAGACGCGCTTCGGCGTACTGCGCGGGACCCTGCTGGTGGACGGCGAGGGCTACGACATCGCCGATTGGAGCCGCAACGGCTGGCGCGTGAAGACGGACAAGGCCTGGTCGCCGGTCGGCACGCCCTTCGACATCGTGCTGGGCATCCGCTCGGATCGCGGCTCGGTCGAGGTGCGCGGCCGGGGCACGGTCGTGCGCGAAGGCGGCGGCCACGTCGCCGGGACTTGGGATCTGCGCACGCCCGCCGAGAAAGAGGTCGAGGCGCTGCTCACGATCTTCCTCGAAGGCGGGAAGGTCGATTTCTAGCCGCTAGCGCTTCTTCGGGGTTTCGGCGCCGGCTTCGGCGCGCAGCCATTCGCGGAACAGCACGACCTTGCGCAGCGCCAGCTTCGGCTTGGGGCACACCACGTAATAGGCGAAATCGACCGGCACGGCCTTGCCGAACGGCTTGACGAGGCGGCCCGCCTCGAGATCGGCCGCGGCCAGCAGCGACTTGCCCAACGCCACGCCGCGCCCCATCACCGCCGCCTCGATGACGAGGCTCGACTGGTTGAATTTCGGCCCGCGCGTGCCGTCGACGTCGGCCACACCCGCCGCCTTGAGCCACATCGCCCAGGTCGGGCACGAGGGATCGTCGTCGGGGCTGTCGTCGTGCAGCAGCGTGTGGTTCTTCAGCGCCTCGGGCGTGTCGAGCTTGTTCGGCCCCTTCAGCAGGTCGGGGCTGCACACGGGGAACACCGCCTCGCCCAGCAGCCGCTCGACATGCAGGTCGGGATAGCGGCCGGCGCCGTAGCGGATCGCGAGGTCGACGCCGTCGCCGTGGAAATCGGTCAGGTACATCGACGCGGCCACACGCACGTCGATCTCGGGATACTGCGCCTGGAACTTGTCGAGCCGCGGCAGCAGCCATTTGGCCGCGAAGGACGGCGCCACGCTGATCGTCAGAACGCCCGCATCGCCCAGATTGTCGACCGCCTCGATCGCGGCGGAAAACTGCTCGAAGCCGCCGCGGATGCCGGGGAGGATCGCCTGCCCGGCATCGGACAGCAGCAGGTTGCCCTTCACGCGCTGGAAAAGCGGGATGCCGAGATGGTCCTCGAGCGTCTTGATCTGGTGGCTGACGGCGGCCGGCGTGACGGCCAGCTCGTCGGCCGCCTTCGACACGCTGAGGTGCCGGGCGACGGTCTCGAAGACCCGAAGGGAGTTGAGGGGCGGAAGACGACGTTTCATGGCCGGACCATAGTCGGCCCGACCGCGCCGCGCTTTACAAGATTTTCTCGTGCAGCCGTCAAATTTCGCTCAACGGCCGCCCGCGCTCAGAGCGACTTGCGCACCAGTGCGGCACCCGCGCTGAGCGCGCGCAGCTTGGCGTAGGCGAGGTCGCGCGACATCGGCGCCATGCCGCAGTTCGTGCAGGGAAAGAGCTTCTCCGGCGCCACGAACTTCATCGCGCGGCGGATCGTCGCGGCCACTTCCTCGGGCGTTTCGGCGGTCTCGCTTGCCACGTCGATGCAGCCCACGAGCACATCCTTGCCCTTGAGCAGGCCGATGAACTCGATCGGCACCTTCGAATTCGCGACTTCGAGGCTGACCTGGCCGATGGCGCTTTTCGCAAGCTCGGGGAAGATGCGCTCGTACTGGCGCCATTCGGCACCCAGCGTCTTCTTCCAGTCGATGTTGGCCTTGATGCCGTAGCCGTAGCAGACATGCACCGCGGTCGTGCATTCGAGGCCCTTGGCCGCGCGCAGCAGCGCGGGGATGCCCCACTCCAGCACCTCGTCGGTGAAGACGTTGAAGGCCGGCTCGTCGAACTGGATCGTGTCGATGCCGATGGCTTCCAGTTCGCGCGCCTCCTCGTTGAGCAGGTCGGCGAAGGCCATCGCCATTTTCACCCGGTCGCCGTAGTGGCGGTCGGCGATCGTGTCGACGATGGTCATCGGCCCGGGCAGCGTGAACTTGACCTTGCCGCCGGTCGCCGCGCGCGCGGCGCGCGCCTCGGCCGAATGCACGGGGCCCTTGCGCTTCAGCGCGCCGATCACCTGCGGGACCTGCGCCTCGTAGCGGTTGTTGCGGATCCCCATCGTGACCTTGTTTTCGAAGTCGATCCCGTCGACCCCGGCGAGGAACCCGTGCACGAAATGCTGGCGCGCCTGCTCGCCGTCGCTGGGGATGTCGATGCCGGCCATCCGCTGGAGCCGCACGGCAAGGATCGTGGCGTCGGCCTGCGCCTCGGCAAGCGCGGCACCGGTCTGGCGCCAAGGCGCCCATAGCATCTGGGGTGCGGCAAGCCACGAGGGCTTCGGCAGGCTGCCGGCCACGGTCGTCTGCAGCATGGGGGGTCTCCTCGCGCCCGCCTTCGGACGGGTCGTTTTCCGGGTTACTTGGAAGCCGTCGGCTCGTTGCCGCAATTGGTGACCACTGCGGTCGTGCGGACCTGGTTGGTGCCGGGCTCCATCACGTATTCCTTCGACATCCGGCAGCGGTAGGTCTGCGGCTCGGTGTGGAGGATGGCGGGCACCGCCACGGCAACACCGTTGACCATCGTCGCAGCGCCGTCGATCAGTTCGGGATAGCGCGTCACGACATAGCCGATCGCGCCCATGATCGAGCAGAAGACGAGCGTCGTGAGCAGCAGGTTGACGATCACCTTGCTCTCGGACGTGTCGGTGGGCGGCAGCGGGTTCATACTAAGAAAATACGGCGCAGGGGCCCGATTTTCAACAGATAACGGCCCAATATATTGAAATACAAAAGTAATTTGACATCGCCAAGGACAACCCCGCAGCTTACTCAGGTATGTGCCGGGACGCCGCGCGCCGAATTGTCTAAAATCCGGGCAGTCACCCCCGTTCCGGAGCACGACAAATGTCGCGGTATTTCGCCGATCTTCCGCTCGCCACGAAACTTGCGGCCCTCGTCGGGTTGATGGCGCTGCTGGCGCTCGCCGTCGGCGGGGTCGGCCTCAACGCGATCCGCACCTACCACGACATCGCCTCGGAGTTCGACGACGCCGGCCAGCGCGCGGCATTGGCCGAGCGGGTCAACGGCCTCGTCAACGAGGCGGTCATGGAGTCGCGCGGCGTCTACATGTCGAGCGAGGCGCCGCTCGTGAAGCGGTACGGCGACAATCTGCTGGGTTCGCTCGTGCGGCTCGAGCAGACGATCGCCGCGTGGGAGAAGATCGTGCCCGCCGCCGACCGCGAGGCCTTCGGCAAGCTCGCGGCGAACGTGAAGCAGTTCGTCGAGTTCCGCCGCGAACTGGTGCGGCTGGGCAACGAGGTGAACGCGGCGGCCGCGCGCACCTTCGGCGACAACGACGCCAACCGCAACGTGCGCACGGCGTTGAGCCGCGAATTGAAGAACGTCGCCGACAAGAACACCCAGCTGATCGCCGACCTGAACGCGCGCGGCGAGCAGGTCTTCTCCGCGAGCCAGACGACGATCCTCGCCACGACGCTTGCCGGCGTCGTGCTGCTGCTGGCCGTGGCACTCGTCATCGCCGCGCGCCTCATCTCGGCACCGCTGCGGCGCATCGTCGACCAGCTCGACCGCGTGGGCGCGGGCGATCTCGACGTGACGGTCGCAGCGAGCGGACGCAAGGACGAGGTGGGCCTGCTCGAACGCTCGCTCGCCGCCTTCGTCGACGCGGGCCGCAGGGCACACGAACTTTCCGAGGCGGCCAAGCGCGAACAGGCGCACAAGGCGCGCCGGCAGACGATCATCGAAGGCCACACGGCCGACTTCAACGCGGCCATCGGCGGCGTGCTGGAGATGCTGACGGCCGCGGCGCGCGAACTGGAGGCGACCGCGCGGCGCATGACGGAGCTGGCCGGCGAAGCCGACGGGGCCGCCGGCGAGATCAGCGGCGCCACGCAGGCGAGTGCCGACAATCTCGGCGCCATCGCCGCGTCGAGCGAGGAAATGCTCGCCTCGATCCGCGAGATCGCGCGCCAGGTGACGGAAGCCTCGAAGATCGCCGAGGACGCCGTCGCCCAGACGCAGGCCGCCGACCGGACCATCGCGGGCGTCGCCAAGGCGGCGAGCGAGATCGGCGACGTGGTGAAGCTCATCAACGACATCGCCGGGCAGACGAACCTGCTGGCGCTCAACGCGACCATCGAGGCCGCGCGCGCGGGCGAAGCCGGCAAGGGCTTCGCGGTCGTGGCCGGCGAGGTAAAGAGCCTCGCCAACCAGACCGCCAAGGCGACCGAGGACATCTCGCGGCGCATCGAGGCCGTGCAGTCGACCACCGCCGAGGCGACCGAGACGATCGCCAAGGTCACCTCCGTCGTCGCGCATATCCGCGAGATTTCCGCGGGCCTTTCGACGTCTGTCGACCAGCAGTCGGCCGCCACGCAGGAGATCGTGCGCAACGTGCAGGCCGCATCGGATTCCACGCGCAGCGTGAGCGAGCGCATCGGCGGCATTTCCGACGCCATCGGCAAGACCGACGGCGCGGCTCGCACCGTGCTGGACGAGGCCGGCCGTCTCGCCGGGCAGACCGACATCGTGCGCCAGGAAATCGACGAGTACCTCACCTCGGTGCGCGACGCAGCCGAACGGCGCGAATACGAACGCTTCCGCGTCGATCTGCCCGCGCGCGTGTCGGTGGGCGGTGCGGCGTCCGACGCGCGCGTGGTCGACATCTCGCGCGGCGGCGCGCAGATCGCCGGCCGCTTCGAGACGCGCTTGGGCAGCGAAGTGACGGTGGAGATTTCCGGCGCGCGGCTGACGGGCCGCGTGGCGCGAATCCTGCCCGACGGGCTCGGCGTCACCTTCCGCCAGGACGCGGCGAGCGACCGCCTGCTCGCCCCCATTCTCGCCGCGGCGATGAAGGAACCGGCCGCCGCCTAGGCGGCTTCCACCTTCGTCCAGGCGCGCGTTTCGGCCGAACGCAGGGCCGCGTCGATCACGGCTTCGTAGCGCAGCGCCGTCGCGAAATCGGGCTCGGCCGGCTTTCCGTCGCGGATCGCGGCGAGGAAATGCGCGACCTCCAGCGTCTTCAGGTCGGTGAAGCCGATCTGGTGGCCAGGTGCGGGACAGAACGCCGCGTAGCCCGGATGCTCCGGCCCCGCGAGGATCGTCGCGAAACCGCGCGCGCCGGCCGGGTCCTTCGTGCGGTAGACGCGCAGTTCGTTGAGCCGCTCCTGATCGAAGGCGATGGCGCCCTCGGTGCCGACCAGTTCGAAGGCGAGGCCCATCTTGCGGCCCGTCGCCACGCGGCTCGCCGAGATGGCGCCCGTGGCCCCCGACGCGAAGCGCGCGAGGAACTGGCCCTGATCCTCGTTCTCGACCTTGCGCATGCTGCCGCCGGGAACCTGGCGTTCGGCGACGACGGTCGCGATGTCGGCGGCAAGCTCGACGATGGGCCCGGCGAGCGCGTCGGCGAAGCTCACGATGTGCGAGCCCAGATCGGCGAGCGCGCCCGCACCCGCGAATTTCCGCTCGCACCGCCACGAGAACGGCAATGCGGGATCGGTCATGTAGTCTTCCTCGTGGAAGCCGCGGAAATGCACGACGCGGCCGATCTCGCCGCGCGCGACGATCGCGCGCGCGAGCCGGATCATCGGATTGTGGAGATAGTTGTAGCCCACGATGGTGCGCGTGCCCGCGCGCGCGGCGGCCGCCTGCATCGCGCGGGCCTGCGGCATGTCGAGGGCGAGCGGCTTCTCGCAATGCACGTGCTTGCCCGCCGCAAGGGCCGCCAGCGCCATGTCGTGATGCAGGTGGTTGGGCGTGGCGATGGCGACGATATCCACACCCTTGTCGGCGACGAGCCG
>JAYRKO010000174.1:0-5820 GCA_041905745.1 Tagaea sp.
TCCGCGCATCGCCGAGCTTTACCGCTACTGGCGGACGATCCGGCCTGCCGCCGACCGCCTGCCCGGCCGGCAGCACTTCGATCCGGTCGACGTGCCGCAGGCGCTGGCGTCGATCTGGCTGCTGGAAATCCAGCGCGAGCCGTTCCGCCTGCGCTACCGCCTGATGGGCACCAACCTCGCCACGACGCTGGGTCAGGATCTGACGGGCCAGTGGCTCGACGAGGCACGGCCCAAGGTGCGCAGCACGCCCGGCTATTTCGACCGCTACCGCTTCATGGCCGAGACCGGCCGCGCGACGTGGCGCCACGGGCCGGCGAAGCTCGCCCACGATCCGCACTGGCATTCGCTGGAAAACGCGATGATGCCGCTCGCCGCCGACGGGCGGAACGCCGACATGCTGCTGTGCGCCACGATCTTCTACGGGCGCGACGGACAGGTTCTCTAGGCAGACCCGAGCCGACGAAAATCGTTGATCTTACGGATCTGGAATGATAGTTTCCTAGTCAATCAAATGGAAAATTCCGCGCCCGACAGACCGTCCGAACTGACCGCGCATCTGGGCTACTGGATGCGCGCGGTCTCGAACCACGTCTCCCGGACCTTCGCGCGCAAGGTCGAAGGCTGCGGCGTAACCGTCGCGGAATGGGCGGCCATGCGAATGCTTTACGCCGAGCCGCCGATGGCTCCCAGCCGGCTTGCCGAACGCATGGGCATGACGCGCGGGGCGATCAGCAAACTCGCCGACCGGCTGGCGGCCAAGGGTCTCGCGGTGCGGCAGGCGGATGCCGCCGACGGCCGGGCGCACACGCTGCGCCTGACGGCCAAGGGCACGAAGCTCGTGCCGGAACTTGCGGCCCTCGCCGACGCCAACGACCGCGAATGCTTCGCGCACCTGTCGCCCGCCGACCGGCGCACGCTCGACCGAATCCTGAAGGGCGCGGCGGCGAAGCTGCGGCTGGCCGCCGTGCCCGTCGACTGACGAAATCAGGGGAGTTGCATATGGACGCCAGAACGATCGAGACCGCCCGTACGTGCCTTGCCGGCGCGGAGAAGAATACGATGACCTTCCCCCAGATCGTCGGCGCGCTGACGGCAGCCGGCTTCGAGGGCTACAGCATCGATCTGCGCCGCGGCCGCGCGACCTATTATTTGCCCGACGGCGCGAGCCTCGACCTCGAAACGCACGCGCCGGAGCCGGTCGCAGCCGCGTTCGACGCCGCCGCGATCCGCGCGGCGATCAAGGAAGCGCAGATGCTTGTGCCGGGCTACACCTATCTCGGGTTCTGCCGGAAGGTGCGCACCGCCGGCTGCGCCGGCTACATGGTGTCTTTCGCGGGCCGGCGCGCGCTCTATTACGGCCGCACGGCCGAAACGCACGTCGAGCACTTCCCGAAATAAGGTCCTCTAGTTCAGCCGGCGCGGGCCGGCCGATGCTTTCGCCGCGGGCGCGGTGCCCGGCGCCCAGGCCATGTCGATGTCCCATTCGGCGCGCTCGGCCGCGTCGCGCAGGATCTTCATCAGCCCGAACACGCCCTGGTCGGTCAGCGCCACGTCCACGCGCGTGCCGTCGAGCGCCATCAGCGCGATGTTGTTCATGCCCTCGGGCGTGCGCTTGACCTGCATGCCCCACAGCAGGCGCGCCTGCTGCAGCGGATCGGGCTTGGGCGGCGGCGCGTTGGGTGCCGGCACGGCGGCGGGTGCGGGCGGCGGGCCCGCGTCCTCCACCGCCGCGACGGGCTCGCGGAAGGGGGTGGAGAAGTCGGCGCCGGCGGTCGCGCGCGTCTCGGCCATGTCGAGCAGGAAATCGCGCGCCGCGGGGTTCTTGGTGTCGGTCATGGCCGCGCGCATCTCGCCGGCGAGCGAGGCCCACAGCAGGCGCAGGTAGCGGCGCGTCAACACGAGCTTGACGCTGGTATTCTGGCCTGCCGCACTCATGCGCAGCAGCAGCCGGTCCTCGATGGGCAGGTGGTCGACGGCGAATTGCTGGATCGCGCTCATGCCGAGAGGCTACCTTGGACGCGCGCCATGGACCACGCCGATCTCGACCTGCTGTTCGCCGACCCGCTGCCGGCCGGCCGCATCCTGTTCCTCAACGCAGGCCCGCACCCGGCGCTTGCCGAGGCGAAGGACCGCGTCGCGTGCGTGCAGGGCTGGAAGCCCGAAGCCGACGCGCTGCTGCGCGCGGGCCTGAAACTTGCGACCGCGGAAGGGAAATACGACGCCGCACTCGTGCGACTCGGCCGCCAGCGCGAGGTGAACCGCGCCACGCTCGCGCGCGCGCTCGACGCGCTGGGACCCAAGGGCACGCTGCGCGTGGCCGGAACCAACGCGCTGGGGGCCGCGAGCTACGAAAAGGACCTGAAGAAGCTGGGCCTCGAAGGCCGTTCGCGCAGCAAAGGCAAGGCGCGGCTGTTTTCGGCCGTGCGCGGCAAGGCCGATCCGGCGGCCTGGCGCGGGCTCGACGCGCCGCGCCCGCTCGGGTCCACGGGCTTCGTCACGGCACCGGGCGTCTTCGCGTGGGACCGGTTCGATGCCGGCTCGCAGCTTCTGGCGCAGCACATCCCGGCCGACCTTGCGGGTGCCGTCGCCGACATCGGCGCCGGCTGGGGCTTTCTTGCCGATGCCGTGCTGGCGCGGGCCCCCGCGATCGGGCGGCTCGACGCCTTCGAGGCGGACGCAGCCGCCGTCGCGTGCCTTGCACACAATCTCGCCCCGTACGGGGCACGCGCGCGCGCGCTGTGGCACGACGTGGCCGGCGGCATCGGCACGGCCGCCTACGACACGGTCGTCGCAAACCCGCCCTTCCACGACGCGCGCGGCGAGAACCGCGCGCTGGGCCTGCGTTTCGTCGAGGTCGCAGCGACGGCCCTGAAGCCCGGCGGGCGCCTGTTCCTGGTCGCGAACAGGCATCTCGCCTACGAACAGCGCCTGTCGGAGCTGTTCGGCGAAGTGCGGCGCCTCGCCGAGGACGCCGCCTTCAAGGTCTATTGCGCGAAGGTCTGAGCGGTCAGATGCAGTAGGTCTTCAGCGGCTCGAGACCGTTGAAGGCGACGGCCGAATAGGTCGTCGTGTACGCACCCGTGGCGCGGATCTCCAGACGGTCGCCCGCCTCCAGATCGATCGGAAGGCGGTAGTCGGCCTTCTCGTACATCACGTCGGCCGAATCGCAGGTCGGGCCCGCGAGCACCACGCGCTCGACCTTGCCGCCCTTCTTGGCGGACACGATCGGATACTGGATCGCCTCGTCCATCGTCTCGGCGAGGCCGCCGAACTTGCCGATGTCGAGATAGACCCAGCGCCGCGCGTCCTTCTTCGACTTGCGGCTGACCAGCACGATCTCGGTGTCGATGACGCCGGCGTTGCCGACCATCTGGCGGCCGGGCTCGACGATGATCTCGGGCACGCGGTTGCCGAAATGCTTGGCGAGCGAGGCGTGGATCGCCTCGCCGTAGGTCATCATCGAGGGGATGTCCTTGCGGTACTTCGCCGGGAACCCGCCGCCGATGTTGAGCATGTTGAGCTGCACGCCGGCATCCTCGCACTCGCGGAACAGCCACGCGGCCTGCGCCACCGCGGCGTCCCACGCGTTGGGATCTTTCATCTGCGAGCCGACATGGAACGACACGCCGTGCGGCACGACGCCCTTGGACGCCGCCGCGATCAGCAGTTCGCGCGCCATCTCGATGTCGCAGCCGAACTTGCGCGACAGCGGCCAGTCCGCGCCCTCGCCCGAGGTCAGGATGCGGCAGAACACCTTGGCGCCCGGGGCGGCGGCCGAAAGCTTCTCGAGCTCGGCTTCCGAATCGAACGCGAACAGACGCACGCCGCGCGAATAGGCCGCCGCGATGTCGTCCTTCTTCTTGATGGTGTTGCCGTAGGAGATGCGGTCGCCGCTCACGCCGGCCTTCAGCGCCATGTCGATCTCGTTGACCGAGGCGGTGTCGAAGGACGAGCCGATCTTGGCCAGCGTCGTCAGCACTTCCGGCGCCGGGTTGGCCTTGATGGCGTAGTAGATGCCGGCCTGCGGCACGGCTTCCTTGAGCTTGCGGTAGTTGTCGGCGACGACGTCGAGATCGACGACGAGGTAGGGCGTCGGTCGTCGCTCGGCGAGGAAGTCGCGGATCTTCTTGGTGGTCATCCCGATGTACTCCAGTTCTCCAGAGATGCG
Source organism: Tagaea sp. (assembly GCA_041905745.1). GTDB lineage: Bacteria > Pseudomonadota > Alphaproteobacteria > CACIAM-22H2 > CACIAM-22H2 > Tagaea. Next base: position 4,169 of record JAYRKO010000174.1, read on the forward strand.
TCAGGTGACGCGGAAGTTGTCGAATTGCCAAGGATCGTCGCGGACGAGTCGCTCCGGAAAAAGTCTCTCGCGATCCTTCAGCGGATTCCAGTCCGAATACACGCCCACGACGGTGCCGAGATAGGGACGGCACACTTCCATGCAGCGCGCGTGATCCATCTCGTCGGCTTCGACCGGGCCCTCGTTCGGGTTCTCGATCGCCCACACGAGGCCGGCTAGAACCGCGACCGTGACCTGCAGCGAGGTCGCGTTGTTGTGCGGGGCGATCTTGCGCGCCTCCTCGATCGTCAGGCGCGAGCCGTACCAGTACGCACCCTTCTTGTGGCCCATGAGGAGAACGCCGAGCTCGTCCATGCCGCTCGAGATCTCGTCCATCATCAGGCGCTTGGACGGCTGCATCTGCCAGTTCTTGCCGGCGATCTCGTGCAGCGACAGCACGGCGTCGTCGCACGGGTGGTAGGCGTAGTGGACCGTCGGCCGGTAGGCGACCTTCCCGCCCTCCATGACCGTGTAGTAGTCCGCGATCGAGATCGATTCGTTGTGGGTCACGAGGAAGCCGTGATACGGGCCCTCGAGCGGCGTCCACGAGCGCACGCGCGTGCCCGCACCCGGACGCATCAGGTAGATCGCGGCGTCGCAGCCGAACTCGTGGCGCTTGCCGTCGGCCGGGAACGTCTTCTCGTGGCTGCCCCAGCCAAGCTCGGCCGGCTGCGAGCCTTCGCCCACGAAGCCGTCGATCGACCAGGTGTTGACGAATTCGCCCACCTTCTTGGGATAGGTGGCGACCTGCGTGTCGCGCTCGGCGATGTGGACGACCTTGATGCCCAGATCGCGCGCCAGCGCCGACCAGCCGGCCCGGTCCTTCGGCGTCGCCGCCTTGTGGCCGGTGTCGCGGGCGATTTCGAGCAGCGCTTCCTTGACGAGGTGCGAGACGAGACCCGGGTTGGCGCCGTGCGTGAGCACCGCGGTCGGCCCCTTGGCGAACTTCGCGCGCAGTGCACGCGCCGATTCGCGCAGCGCGTAGTTGGAGCGCTGAGAGGGCGTAAGCGAGGGATCGGTGTAGCCGCCGACCCAGGGCTCGATGCAGGTGTCGAGGTAGAAGGCGCCCTTCGCGTTGGCGAACTCGATGAGCGCCACGGAGGAGACGTCGACCGACAGGTTCAGCAGGAAGTCGCCCTTGGCGAGGCGCTTGTCGAGGACGGTGCGGTAATTTTCGCGCGTCAGCGCGGTCTCGACGAACTCGATCCCGTACTCGGCCGCGACCTCGCGACCGCGCGGCTCGGCCGTCACGATCGAGATGCGGTTCGCCGGCATGTCGATATGGCGCATGATGAGCGGCAGCACGCCCTGGCCGATCGAGCCGAAGCCCACGATCACCAGACGACCCCCGAATGCCACGTGCTTCTTCTTATAGACGTCCACTTCCACTTACCCCCAACGGCTTGCGCGCGATGGCGTCCGGCCATCGAATGTGCGCAGCCAATGCCGATCTAGCGTGGCCCGAACCGGGGCCTGCGACTGAACCGGGAACTGAAAGATGCGGGTCTGAAAAACCTGAACCGCGACGAAGGTCCGCTTGCGGGCGCCAGACGGCCGTTCACCGGCCGGTTGAGCGCACCCGTTTCGCCTGCGGAGCCATCAAGCGGGGCTCC
>JAYRKO010000175.1:0-5819 GCA_041905745.1 Tagaea sp.
AGCGCAACATGGCCCGGGCCTTCGCATCGACCGCCGACCTCGAGGAAAAGAAGGAGACCTTCGTGCGGCTCGCCGACGGCGCCTACTGCCTGACGGCGGAGGGCGACCCGAATTCCGGCGTCGTCGTGGGCGACGATTGCTGCATGGTGATCGACGCGCGCGCCACGCCGGTGATGGCGAAGGAGCTGATGCGCCACGTCCGCAAGGTGACCGACAAGCCGGTCCGATACGTCGTGCTGACGCACTATCACGCGGTGCGCGTGCTCGGCGCGTCGGGTTACGGCGCCGAGCACGTCATCGCCTCGCGCCCGACCTTCGAGATGATCAAGGAACGCGGCAAGCAGGACTGGAAATCGGAAGTGGGTCGGTTCCCGCGCCTGTTCCGCGCCGCCGAGACGGTGCCGGGCCTGACATGGCCCACGATCGTGTTCGACAAGTCGATGACGCTGTTCCTCGGCAAGAAGGAAGTGCGCATCCTCCAGCCGGGCGGTGGCGGGCACACGCGCGGCGACAGCGTCGTGTGGCTGCCGAAGGAGAAGGTGCTGTTCTCCGGCGATCTGGTGGAGGAGGGGGCCACGCCCTATTGCGGCGACGCGCAGCTCGCCGAATGGCCGGCGACCCTCGACGCGCTTCTGGCGCTGAAGCCGCAGAAACTCGTGCCCGGCCGCGGCGAAGCGATGCTGACGGCGGCGGCTTCGCGCCGCGCGATCGAGGGCACGCGCGCCTTCGTCAAGGAACTGCTCGCGCACGCGAAGAAGGGCGTGAAGGCGAAGAAGGACCTGAAGACCGTCTACGCCGAGACCTACCGCGCGATGGCGCCCAAATACGGCAAGTGGGTCATCTTCGAACACTGCATGCCGTTTTGCGTGTCGCGCGCCTACGACGAGGCGAAGGGCCTGACGCATCCGCGGATCTGGACCGCCGCGCGCGACAAGGAAATGTGGAAGGCCTTGCAGACCTGACGCGTCAGCGCCGCCGCGCGAGCGTCGCCGGGTCGGGCGAGCGCCCGGCGTGGCGGTAGGCGGCGAGCAAGGCTTCCTCGAACATGTCGCGCTGTGCGCGGCTGCCGCCCAGTCGTTCGTGCTCGGGCAGCATCGCGCCGAACGCCTCGATCGCCGCATTCCAGTTCTGCCTTGCGAAGGCGACGAAACCGTCGGCGGCGCGTTCGACGACCGGCTGCGCCGGCCCGCGCGAACCCTTGGCGCGCGCTTCGAGTTCCGCGCCGTCGTCGGTCATCGCCGCGGCGAGCGCGGCGTGCACGTCGACGAAGGCAAGGCCGGGGCGCGGGAATTCGCGCTTGGCATAGGCCGCGACCTTGGCCCACGCACCGGGCGGCGGCTTGGCGCCCATCATCTCGGCGCGGAAGAGGAACGCGGCCGCGTCGGTCAGCACGTTGATCGCGGGGCCCCAGATCGAACCGGGTTCGACGCTTTCGGCGTAGAGCTTCCACGCCTCGCCCGCATCGCCCGCGACGAGCGCCCACAGCGCGCGGTGCCAGTTGATGTGGCAGTGCATCAGCCCTTCGCGCGGATAGCCGACGATGAAATCGGCGAGCCGGCGGCGGCCTTCGGCGACCTCGCCCGCCTCGTAATGCACGTGCGCAAGGATGTGCATGCCGTGCGCGTCGCGCGGGTTCTGCGCCAGCGCCTTCGTCACCATCTCGCGCCCGGTCTCGACCGACCCCGTCTCGACATGCGCGAAGCCGCGCATGGCAAGGAGCCACCAGTCCTCGCCGTATTGCGGCGCAAGCCCGTCGAGAAGTGCACGCAGGCTTGCCGCGCGATGCGCAAGCCCGCTGAAACCGTAGAGACCGAAGACGCCCGTGCACGGGGCCAGAACCATCGCGTCGCGCGGCCATTCGCGTAAGTGCGCGCGGATCGCGTCGATGGCGAGGGCACCTTGCCCGTCGAGGACGAGGCCCATGCACGCCACGTGGCTCGCCTCGCGGCCCGACAGCCGCGGGGCGAGTTCGCGCGCGCGCGTGATGGCTTCCTTGGCCGGCCCGCGGTTGCCGAAGATCTGGTGGGTGCGCGCGAGGGCGGCGTGGGCGAGCGCGAAATCCGGGTCGAACTCGATCGCGCGCCCGAACGCCTCGGCGGCGCCCACGTCGGCCGCGAACAGCGCATCGACGCCGGCCACGTAGGCGGCGGCCGCGCGGTCGTTCGTCGACAGGCTCAAGCCGTAGCGGTCGGCGACCATCAGCCGGCCCGTCCTTCGATCCAGTCGTCGATCAGGCGCCGGGCGATCGAATCGGCGCGCGGCAGGCGGAATTTCTCGGGATCGTGGGGGCCGCGCAGGAAATCGCGCGTGACCCACATCGCGTCGACCAGTTCTTCGGGATCGATGTTCAGTTCCTCGGTGAGTGCCTCGCCGTAGAACCCCAGCATGATCGACGCGGGAAACGGCCAAGGCTGCGAGGAATGGTAGCGCACCGCGCCCACGCGCACGCCAGTCTCCTCGAACGTCTCGCGCCGTACGCAATCCTCCAGGCTTTCGCCCGGCTCCACGAAGCCCGCGAGGGTCGAATACATCGCGACATGGAAGCGGCCCGAGCGGCCCAGCAGGCAGCGGTCGCCGCGCACGATCAGCATGATCGTCGCCGGATCGCTGCGCGGGAAATGCTCGGCTGCGCACGTTGCGTTCGTGCATTTGAGGACGTGGCCGCCCGCCGCAGGCTCGGTCGGGGCACCGCACACGCCGCAGAAGCGGTGGCGCTGGTGCCACCACGAAAGCCCGCGCGCATAGGCCAGGAGCCCGCCTTCGTGGCGCTCCATCAGGGCGCCGACGGTGCGCAGATCGACGAAATTCGCCCCCGCGGCCGCCTCGAAGGCGCCGGGCAGGTCAGCCTCCTCGATGGCGCTGACGTCGAGCGCGAAGTAGGGCACGCCGTCCCAGTCGCCCAGATAGATGCGCGGGCCTTCCAGATGCGCCACGCGGGCCACGTCGAGGAAGATGGCCGCCGGACCGTCGCCGGCGGTCACGAAACTGCGCGTGCGCCAGACCGGGATCACGCGGGCGGCCGGGTGGGCGAGGCGCTCGGCCAGGTAGCCGGCGTCGCGCCGCCGGTCGGATTGCCGGTCGAGCGGAAGGCGGGCGTAGAAATTCGGCGTTTCCATGCTGGACGAAGATATAGCGCGCGGGGGGGCTTCTAGTCCCGCTCTTCGTGCGGGATTTTGAGCAGCATCCCGCAGTGACGGCAGTGGATCGCGTCGCCTTCGTGGCGGTTGAGCCCGCAGCCGGTGCATCGCCACACGATGCGCGGCGGCCGCAGCAGGACCTGTATGAGCCGCACGAAAAGCGAAACGCCGAAAATCATGATCAGGACCGCGATAATCCGGCCCGACGTACCGACCAGCGTGATGTCGCCGAAACCCGTCGTGGTCAGCGTCGTGACGGTGAAATAGAGCGCGTCGGCGAAGTTCGCGATCTGCGGGTTGCGGTCCACCTGGGTTTCGTAGACGAGCGCCGTCATCATGAAGAGGAAGACGAGAAGATTGATGGCCGCCTGGACGGTGTCGTGGTTGCGCCGGACGAACGCCAGGTTCCGCCGGAGCGCCTGCTCGATCTTGTAGGTCCGCAGCAGGCGCAGCGCGCGGATGGCGCGCAGGAAGGCGAAATTTTCGCCCACGAGCGGTGCCAGCAGCGAAACGACGACGATCACGTCCGCGATTCCGGCGGGCTGCGCCAGATCGCGCACCAAATGCCGGCTGATCGCGCATCTGGCCGCGAAGTCGGCCAGCACGACGACGCCGAACAGCATGTCGAGTATCTCGACCGTCCTCGAACCGTGATGGAAGGAAGACGCGACGATGAAGGCGATCATCGCGACATCGAAGGCGAGCATGGCGTAGCGGAAGCGCACCGACGGCCGGTCGTCGCCGTTGTACAGCGTGTCGATCCGCCGGCCGGCCGGCGTGTCGCGGAATGCGGTCATTTGCCGTCCTCGTCGCTGTCGATTTCCGCAAGCGATTGCGCACGCTCGCGGGCGATGCGTTCGGCGACGGCTTCCGGCGTGCCGCCGGAAAGCTCGAGCGTGCGCGCGGCGATCTGCAGGCTCGCCTCCAGGGTCTCCGGGATTGCCGCGGCGGCGCCGGCCAGCCGCAGCCGCGCGGCATGCGTGCCGTCGCGCGCGCGGGCAAGGATGGGCAGATCGGGCCAGTCGCGCCGGCAAAGGGCGATTGCGCGTTCGGCCGTCGCCGGCTGGTCGAGCGTCACGACGAGGGCAAGCGCTTCGCCCGCTCCCAGCCGGCCGAGCAGTTCGGATCCGTTTGCGTCGCCGAAATGGACCGGCAGTCCGTCCCGGCGGGCGCGCGTGACGGCGGCGGGATCGGCGTCGACCGCGACGTAGGGGATCGCGTCGGAATCGAGGATGCGCGCGAGTTGGCGCCCGACGCGGCCGAACCCGAGAATGATGACGTGTCGCTCGCGCGGTCCGCCGCCGTCGGATGCGGGCGCGTCGGCCGGGCCGATCTTGAGTCGGCCCTCGATCCACGCGACGACCGGCATCGCGAGCATCGAAATCCCGACGACGAGAAGCATGAACCGCGCGAATTCGACGGGCAGCAGGCCCGCCGTCGCCGCCAGACCGACGACGAGGAAGGTGAATTCGCCGCCGTGCCCGAGCAGCAGGCCCATGCGCAAGGCGGCGGGTGCCGTGAAGCCGAACGCGCGCGCGAGCGCCCACACGATGGCCGCCTTGACGACGAGCAGGCCCGTCACGGCTGCAAGGATCGGTCCCGCCTCGCCCGCTGCCGCCCCGATGTCGATGTCGAGGCCTACCGACAGGAAGAACAGCGCCAGCAGCAGGCCTTTGAAGGGCTCGAGCAGGATTTCGATCTCGTGCCTGTACTCGCTTTCCGCCAGCATGGCGCCGCTGAGGAATGCGCCGAGCGCCATCGAAAGGCCCGCGGCCCCCGTCGCCGCAGCAGTCCCGACGATGACGAGCAGGCAGGCGCCCATGAAGAGTTCCGGCCGGTGCGCCGCCGCGGCGCCGCGCAGGAGCGGGCGCAGCAGGTAGCGTCCGGCGAGCAGGACGGCGGCGATCGCCGCAATCGCTTCGGCAAGCGCCATCCAGGGGCCGCCGGCCGCATCCGGCCCGCCGGTGGCCATGCCCAGCGCGAACAGGATCGGCACGACGGCGAGGTCCTGGAACAGAAGTATCGCGAACGTCGCGCGGCCGGACCGGGTCGCCGTCTCGCGCCGGTCGGCGAGGACCTGCATGACGATCGCCGTCGACGAAAGGCTCAGCGAGGCGCCGAGCAGCAGCGCGACCGGCGGCGGGCTGCCGAGAAACCAGACGATCGCGGAAATCGCGGCCGTCGACAGCACGACTTGCGCCGCGCCGAGGCCGAAGACGAAGCGCCGGAGCGCGACCAGCCGCTCGGGCGAAAGCTCGAGACCGATCATGAAGAGCAGGAACACCACGCCGAGTTCGGCAAGGGCGCCCACCGCTTCGCTGTCGCGGATCACGAAGACCGAAAAGGGACCCGACGGATCGATGAGTTTCGCCAATCCGTGCGGTCCGAGGACGGCGCCGGCAACGAGGTAGCCGAGGACAGGGCTGAAACGCAGACGCAGCGAGACGGCCTGGACGATCGCGATGATCGCCAGAAAGACGAGTGTCGGCTGAACCCAGGCCGCGGCCCCTTCTGGCATTTGCTTTCCCGCCGGATTTTCTCTTTGCCACAATGCTTTGGCGCCCCCGGAAAGGCAACGGCCGCGTCCGGGTCTCAGGTCTGGCGGCGGGCGGGCCGACCGGCTATATACGGGGCGGGAGGTTGGCGGCGGACGAGCGCCTCGCCAACCCGGTCAGGTCCGGA
>JAYRKO010000176.1:0-5794 GCA_041905745.1 Tagaea sp.
TCGACAACCGCCACCGGCCCTGCAACCTCGTCGAGCTGATGCCGCGCCTGCAGGAGCATCTGGCCGTCAAGCCGAAGGCGACGGTCTAGCCGATCTCGAAGAAATGCGCGTCGAGCCGGTGGACGATGTCGAATTCCGCCGGTGCGATGCGTGCCAGAAGCTCGCCATGCGCCGCATCGAACGCGGCGACGGCCGCATCGGGAAGCGTGGCGCCCACGCCGCGGCACGCGCGCATGCGCCCGCGCCAGCTTTGCGCGGTGAAGCGGATCGGCGCGTCGAAACGGAACATCGCGCGCATCGGCACGCCGCGCCTGGCCGCCCAATCGGGCACCGGCGGCACGGTTCCCGGCCAGTCGGCGCCCTTCCACGCGGGATTGAACTGCAGCACCAGCGCCTCGCTCGCCGCGGCGATCGGGCTCGCGCGCGGCAGCCAGCTGAAATGGCTCGTCACGAGCGTGCCGCCGGGCACGAGCACGCGGCGCAGTTCGGCAAGCGTGCGGTCGGGATCGAAATAGAGCCAGCATTGGTTGGCCGTGGCCGCGTCGAACGCGCGATCGGGAAACGGCACCGCCTCGGCCGGCGCCACGTCGAAGCGTGCGTCGAGCCCCTCGTCGGCCGCCAGCCGGCGCGCGGCGTCGATCTGGCCGGCCGCGATGTCGATGCCCGTCGCGTGGCTGCCCTGACGCGCGAACTGGCGCGCGAGGAGCCCCGTCCCGGTCGCGAGATCGAGGATGCGCTGCCCCGGCAGGCCGACACCGTGCACAGCCAGTTTCCGGAAAAATTCCGGCGGCGGGCCCGGCCGGTGCCGGGCATAGTCGGCGCTGGTCCGGCTCCAGTCGATAGTCCGACCGGGGTCGATCTCGGGAATCCCGTGCATGGCGCCGATCCTCGCCCGGCCTCAAGCCATTCGCCAAGCACTACATAATCATTGTAGAAAAACGTCACGATGACCGTGCCCGCCCCCGCCGCTCTCCACGCCGCCCTGCGCGCGCTACCCCGTTTCGCCGAGACGTCTGCGGACGCGCTGGCCCCGCTCGAACGCAAGGGACTCGCACATGCCCATTTCCGCGTGCGCGGCGGGCGCGCGATCGTGCGCGTTCCGCTGTCGGTCTACGGCACACTGGATGCGGCGGCGAGCCTCGCGCGCGAGGCGGAATGCTTCGTGCGCGCGCAGGCTTCCGACGCCACGCCGCGCCTGCTCGGCATCCTGCCGGTCTCGGCCGACATTCCGTTCGGCGCGCTCGTCGTCGACGACATTCCCGGAGCCGCCCCGCGCCTGCCGGCCGAACTGCCGGCCGTGGCGGCGGCGCTGGCCGCCATCCACAAGCTGAAGCTGCCGCCGCCCGAGCAGCGCGCGCCCGTCGACACGCCCGCCGACCCGGTGGGCGACGTGGTCGCGGCCATCGACGCGAACCTGAAGCTCATCGACAAGGCGGGTCTCGACCCGAAGGCGAAGCTGGCGCTGGGCCACGAGATCGCGTGGGCGCGCGATTTCGCGCAGACCAACGCCAAGAAGCTCGCCAGCATGACGCGCGCGCTGTGCATGGTGGATACGCATCCGGGCAATTTCGTCGCCGCACCCGGTGCCCGCGCCTATGCGGTCGATCTCGAAAAATGCGTCTACGGGCTGCCGGGGCTCGACGTGGTCCACGCGATCATCCAGCCGGCCACGAACTGGGATCCGGACTGCGCGGCGACGCTCGATTCCGGCCAGATCGACGGTTTCTTCCGCACGTGGGCGAGCAAGGTGGGCGATCCGATCGCGCGCGAGACGGCCGCCCTGCTGCGCCCCTTCCGCCGGCTCGTCTGGCTGCGCACCACGAGCGTGTTCCTGCGCTTCAAGGTCGAGGGCCAGCACAAGGCGCTCGATCCGCGCCCGGCCGACCACGCCCAGCGCGCGATCGACGCGGCGCTCGATCCCGCGACGATCGCCCAGCAGCGCAAGGCCTGGAGCTGAAGTTTCAGTCGATGCGGCCGAGCCGCGTGCCGGCGTGGAAGACGTCCGCGCGCGTCACGTCGACGGGGCGCGGATCTTCGATCCAGCGCTGCTCGGATATGCCCGACGGCTCGACGACGCTGACCGTCCAGCAGCCGGCATCGTAGTCCGCCGACATGATCGTGACGGTTCGGCCGTTGAGGCGCGCGTGATGCTCGATCGCGGCCGAAACGGCGTCGGACGTGTAGCGGGCTCGTGACCGGGAGACGCTGGCGGACATCGGGGGGTTACGTTCCTTGGACGCGGGCGGGATAGGCCATTCAATGCCCGGCGTAAAGCGTGGAATATGCGTGTTCTTGAAATGTTCCATGAAACGACATAGGCTCGCCACCCGATGGACGACCATATTCCCGACCGCCCCCGCAAGGGCCGGGGCGCCATTTCCAACGCGACGGGCCGCTTCGAGCGGCAGGCGCGTATTGCAGTCGACGATGGCTGGGAACGTCCCGAGGACGACGAACTGCCGCCGTTGCGCACGCAAGTCGCGCGCGACGCCACGCGCACGATCATCGCGAGCAACGAATCGCCCGATATCCCCTTCTCGCAATCGATCAATCCCTACCGGGGCTGCGAGCACGGCTGCGTCTATTGCTACGCAAGGCCCAGCCACGCCTATCTCGGCCTGTCGCCCGGCCTCGATTTCGAGACGAAGCTGTTCGCCAAGCCCGAGGCGGCGAAGCTGCTCGACGCCGAGTTGCGCAAGCCCGGCTACCGGCCGATGGCGATCGCACTGGGTTCCAACACCGATCCCTACCAGCCGGTCGAGCGCGAGCACCGCATCACGCGCTCGATCCTGGAGACGCTGCGCGACTTCGGACACCCCTTCTCCATCGTCACGAAATCGGCGCTGGTGCTGCGCGATCTCGACATCATCGCGCCCATGGCGGCGCGCAACCTCGCGCACGTGTTCGTGTCGGTCACCACGCTCGACCGCGATTTGGCGCGCGCGATGGAACCGCGCGCATCCACGCCACCGCGCCGGCTCGACGCGATCCGCGGGCTTGCCGATGCGGGCGTGAAGGTCGGCGTGATGGCAGCCCCGATGATCCCGGCGCTCAACGACGCCGAGATGGAGGCGATTCTCGAAGCCGCGGCCGGGGCCGGCGCGACGAGTGCGGGCTACACGCTGCTGCGCCTGCCGCTGGAACTGAAGGAACTGTTCGAGGAATGGCTGGCCGAGCATGTGCCGCTCAAGCGCAGCCATGTGCTCTCGCTCGTGCGCGACATCCGGGGCGGTGCGCTCAACCACGCGGAATTCGGCAAGCGCTTCACCGGCGAAGGTGCCTATGCGCAGCTCGTCTCCAAGCGCTTTCGCGCGGCGCGCGCGCGTTACGGGCTCGACCGCAACGACTGGTCGCTCGACCTCGCGCAGTTCCGCCCGCCGCCGAAGGCGGGCGACCAGTTGGCGCTGCTCTAGCCGCGGCCCTTGAAGCGGTAGGGGTGCGCCGGATAGACGCCGATGATGCGCACCATGTCGGAGAAGAAGTCGAGCTCCTCCAGCGCGAGGCCCAGCGACCGTTCGACCGGATGGCCCTCGACGTCGGCGTAGAACTGCGTGGCTGTGAAGCGGCCGCCCATCATGTAGCTTTCGAGCTTCGTCATGTTGACGCCGTTGGTCGCGAAACCGCCCATCGCCTTGTAGAGCGCCGCGGGTCGGTTCTTGACGCGGAAGACGAACGTCGTGACCGAGGCGCCCTTGCGCGGGTCGGCGACGAGCGGCTTCTTCGACAGGATGACGAAGCGCGTCGTGTTGTGTTCGGCGTCCTCGAGATCCTTCTTCAGCGACTTGAGGCCGTAGATCTCGCCCGCCAGCGAGGACGCGATCGCCGCGCGCGTGGGGTCGTTCGCGCGCGCGATCTCGGCGGCCGAACCGGCCGTGTCGGCGCCGACCACGCGCTTCAGCCCCAGCTTCTTCATCGTCTCGCGGCACTGGTCGAGCGCCTGCACGTGGCTCTGCACCGTGCGGATCGACTTGAGCGTGGCGCCCTTGGGCGCCAGCAGGTGGTGGTTCACGCGCTGGAAGTGTTCGCCGACGATGAAGAGGCCGGCTTCCGGGATCAGGTGGTGGATCTCCGCCACGCGGCCGGCGACGGAATTCTCGATCGGGATCATCGCCAGCGCGGCCCGGCCCCGGCGCACGGCGTCGAACGCGTCCTCGAAGCTCGGGCATGGCAGCGGCTCGAGTTCGGGCCGCGCGGCGCGGCAGGCGAGGTGCGAATAGGCCCCCGGAACGCCCTGGAAGGCGATGCGGGCGGGCGGGCGGCGTGCGGACATGCTGTTGACCTTCCTTCGCGGGCGGCCGGACGGGCCGGGCGCGGGAGTATCGAGGCCGACCCCGGGGGCGTCAACCGGTGCCCCGCGACGTCCTGTCGCAGGGGCGGGCCCGCCGCCCCCGCCGGCGCCCCCGCCGGACCCCGCGAGGGGTTGCGCGGCCTGCCCGCGGGCTCTAGATTGCGCGGATTCGGGCCGGTCCCCCGGCGAGCCAGACGAGACAGAGCGGAACCATGAACGCTTACGAACTCAACAAGATATTCGGCGCCGTCGTTTCCTCCGTCCTCGCGATCACGGTCATCGGCTTCGTGGCCAACCAGCTGGTCCATCCGCACCAGCTCGAAAAGACCGTCCTCGACATCAAGGTCGCCGAAGATGGCGCCGCGCCCGCAGGCGCCGCCGCGGCCGCCCCCGCCGCGATCGATCCGATCGCGCCGCTCCTCGCCAAGGCCGACGCCGACGCCGGCAAGGCCGTCACGAAGAACTGCACATCGTGCCACACCTTCGACAAGGGCGGCAAAAACGGCGTGGGCCCCAACCTGTGGGGCATCGTCAACGCCAAGCGCGCGCACGCCGAAGGCTTCGGCTATTCGCCGGCCATGCAGGCCGCCGGCGGCAACTGGGACTACGAGCATCTCAACCAGTTCGTCGCGAACCCGAAGGGCGCCGTCGCCGGCACGCGCATGGCCTTCGCCGGCGTGCGCCGCGCGGAAGACCGCGCGAACCTGATCGCCTACCTGCGCACGCTTTCCGACAACCCCGCGCCGCTGCCGTAAGGCAAACGACGCGCGCCCGCACGGGCGCGCGGACGGGCATTTCGCGACGGAACCGCGCATGGCCGAACAGACATTCAACGTAGCCGTCGTGGCGCTGGGCGGGGTGCAGGTCGCGATCGTGCACATCGACGCGGCGTCGTGCTCGACCGCCGAAATGCAGGCCCGCTCGATGAAGTTCTTCCAGGCGCGCCTGCAGGGCAAGCAGGTCGTCCTCATGTACGTCGACCTTACGCGCAAGCCCGTCTTCATCGGTCCCTCCCATCTCGCGCAGGCGCTGCGCGGCAAGGGCCTGTCCGAATTCCAGTGGCAGAAAGCGGTCTTCCGCTGACGCGCCGCGCTTCCCCGGAGAACGTGGCCGCGATGAGCAAGCTTCCCAAACGGTACTGGCACGAGATGACGTGGCCCGATTTCGCCGCTCTCGACAAGGAGCGGACGATCGCGGTGCTGCCGGTGGGCGCCATCGAGCAGCACGGGCCGCACCTGCCGGTCTATGTCGACGCCTGCATCAACGCAGGCATCGTCGCGCGCACGGTCGAGCTGATGCCCGACGACCTGCCGGTCACGTTCCTGCCGCCCATGCCGGTGGGCAAGTCGAACGAGCACATCTCGTTCCCCGGCACGCTCACGCTCTCGGCCGAGACGCTGACGCGCCTGTGGACGGAGATCGGCGAGTCGGTCGCGCGCGCGGGCATCCGCAAGTTCGTCATCTTCAACAGCCACGGCGGCCAGCCGCAGGTGGCCGAGATCGTCT
>JAYRKO010000177.1:0-5783 GCA_041905745.1 Tagaea sp.
GTTCGCTCGCCTTCGACGAGTTCCTTCAGGATCGCATCGAGCTGCACATAAGGACCCAACGACGCCTCGTCCGTCTGCCCTTCGCGCAGTTCGGCCGTCGGCGGCTTGGTGATGACGCGGTCGGGCATGACGGGGCCATTCGGCCCCTTCGTCCACGTCGGGGCATGCGCATTGCGCCACCGGCAAAGCTCGAAGACGGTCGTCTTCCAGACGTCCTTCAGGACTGCGAAGCCGCCGCACATGTCGCCGTATAGCGTCGCGTATCCAGCACTCATCTCGCTCTTGTTGCCGGTCGACACGACCATATGGCCGAACTTGTTGGACAGCGCCATCAGCGTCAGGCCGCGGCAGCGCGACTGGATGTTTTCTTCGGTGATATCGGGCTTCGTGCCTGCGAACCGGGACGCCAGCATTCCGCCGAATGCCGCGACCGCAGGCTCGATCGGAATTTCGTCGAGACGGATGCCGAGAAGATTCGCGCACGCCGCCGCGTCTTCGAGGCTCTCGCGGCTCGTGAAGCGCGAGGGCATCATCACCGCGTGGACCCGTTCGGCACCGAGCCCGTCCACCGCCAGCGCCGCCGTCAGCGCCGAATCGATGCCGCCGGAAAGACCGAGGATGACGCCTTTGAACCGGTTCTTGTCGACATAGTCGCGAAGCCCGAGAACGAGCGCCTCATATGCAGCACCCAGCGCGTCGAGCGGCCGTTCGATGCGCCCCTTGTCGACGACCAGTCGATCGCCCGCGCGGCGAATGCGCGCAATCGCCAGATCTTCGACGAATGCGGGCAGCTGAAGGGCAAGCGATTTGTCCGGGTTTACGGCAAACGACGCCCCGTCGAACACCAGTTCATCCTGACCGCCGACCTGATTCACGTAGACAATCGGAAGGTCCGTTTCCGCCATTCGCGCGAGCGCCAGTTGCAGGCGTTGGTCGGTCTTCTCGATCTCGAACGGGCTGCCGTTCGGCACGACGAGGATTTCGGCACCGCTCTCGGCCAGACACTCCGCCACGTCGGCGAACCACATGTCCTCGCAGATCATCAGGCCAAGGCGCACACCGCGAACGGAAACCGGCCCGGGCAGAGGCCCAGGCGCGAACACGCGCTTCTCGTCGAACACACCGTAGTTCGGCAGATGGTGCTTGTAGCGGACGGTCTGGATGCGCCCGGCATCAAGAACGCAGGCGGCATTGTAAAGCGCGCCGCCGTCGACCCACGGCGTTCCGACGATCAGCGCCGGCCCGCCGTCGGCCGTGTCGGCCGCCAGCCTTTCGACAACGCTGCGGCAGGCCGACTGGAACGCCGGCTTGAGCACGAGGTCTTCGGGTGGATAGCCGGAGACGACGAGTTCGGGAAGAAGAACGACGCCGGCACCCGCTTCGGCTGCCTTCGCGCGTACCGAACGGATTCGGGCAAGATTTCCCTCGACGTCGCCGACCGTGGGGTTGATCTGCGCGAGCGCAAGGACGAGCGCCTGCGTCAATGCTTCTCCTCGGCGGCCGGCTTGTGGCCGACCATCCTGTCGAGATAGGCGAGCAGCAGCGCCGAGGCGATGAATGTCAGGTGGATCGCGATCAACAGAACGACCTTGTCGTTCGATATATCGTTCACGTCGAGAAAAGCCTTGAGCAGGTGGATCGACGAGATCGCGACGATCGACGAGGCAAGTTTGATCTTGAGGGACCCTGCGTCGAGCTTCCCGAACCACGAAAGCTTGTCCTGGACATCGCCGAGATCGAGCCTGCTTACGAAATTCTCGTAGCCGGAAATCACGACCATGACGATCAGGTTGGCAACCATGACGACATCGACGAGCGTGAGGACCGCGAGCACGACTTTCGATTCGCCCATCGTCCAGACATCCACCGACAGATGGACCAGTTCGAGCACGAACTTCGCCGAAAGCATGATCAGCACGCCGATCAAGCCGATATAGAGCGGAACCTGGAACCATCGACTGGCGAAAATGAGCTTTTCGACAGCACGTTCGATCGCGTTCATTTCTCCGTCCCTCGACCGCCCAGAATAGATTCGGCGAGCCCCGATGCTGCCGCAACGATCTCCGCCGCCGGGCGTGCTGTTGCCAGTCGCGCACCCTGCCCTGCCCACATCGCCATC
Source organism: Tagaea sp. (assembly GCA_041905745.1). Taxonomy (GTDB): domain Bacteria; phylum Pseudomonadota; class Alphaproteobacteria; order CACIAM-22H2; family CACIAM-22H2; genus Tagaea. Next base: position 2,120 of record JAYRKO010000177.1, read on the forward strand.
AGGCCCGAATTGCCCTGCTTTGCGGCCTCGGCCCGAATGCCCGTGGTCAGCGCATTCGTGATCGGATAGGCCGGCATTTCGGCCGCATGCGGCGCCATTTCTTCCATATACCGGGACCGAAGGCCGCGCGCGTGCCGTCCGGACACGGCGCGCGTAACCGTCGTGCCCGTATCGTCGACCGCCGCCAGCGCCTCCTTGTGCAGCGGGTGCGTTCCGGCTTCGTCGGCGCGCAGGAACGCCGTACCCATGGCGGCGGCCGAAGCACCCAGGGCAAGCGCTGCGGCAACGCCGCGACCGTCCATGATGCCGCCGGCGGCAATAACCGGGATGCCGATGGCATCGACGATCTGCGGAACAAGCGCCATGGTCCCGATCAGCGAATCCTCGGCCCGACCGATGAATGTTCCCCGGTGTCCGCCCGCTTCGGCGCCTTGAGCGATAACCGCGTCCACGCCCTGCGATTCAAGCGTCTTTGCTTCGGCGATGTTCGTCGCCGTGCCGATCACGAACACGCCGCGCGCCTTCAAGGCAGCCGTCTTGCGGGCGCCGATCGCGCCGAAAGTGCTGCTGAATACCGGCGGCGCAAGATCGAGCACGGCCTCGAACTGCGCCTCGAAATCCTCGGCCCACTTCGCGGGCGGTGCCGCGTTCGTCTCCATGCCGAGTTCGAGACGATATTTCGCAAGCAGCGCATTCGCGAATGCGAGTTCGGACTGCTTGGGCTCGGCCTGTGCCAAGACGAACAGATTGACCGAGAATGGCTTGTCCGTTGCCGCTCGGATCGCGGCAACCTGGCTTCGAATTGCCGCAGGCGCCGTCGTCGCCGCCGCGAAGGAACCGAGACCGCCTGCATTCGAGACGGCCGCCACGAGGTCCGGCGTCGTCATGCCGCCGGCCATCGGCGCCTGCACGATGGGGTGAATCAGGCCCAGAAGTTTCGTCAGGCGGGTCGAAACGGGCATCGTCGCTCAGCCCGGTTTGCGCAGAAGGAATTCGCGGCCGACCTTCACCGAGGCATGCCCGTCGTATTCGACGATATCGGCGGTGGCATAAGTTTCCGTCCAAACCTCGGGCAGATACGAGCCGGTGCCCACCGTATCGATGGGAGCGTTTGCGACCGCCATTGTCTTGCACTTCGCCGGCGTGAATCCCGACGACGCCACGATGCGCACCTTTGCGAACCCGGCCTGGTCGAGCTGCTCGCGCATGTGCCAGATTGCGGCCGCCGACACGCCAGTTCCGGTGAGATAGCGGAGCTCCTGTTCCGTCCGGTAGCCGCGCAGCGAGAGCGGCGCATTTCGCTCGAGCATCTCGTACGAGCGCGCCAGATCTAGCCCCTCGACGTAGCGACCGCCATGCGTATCGAGACGAACGGCCATACGACCGGACGCCGCAACCTCGGGAAAGCGCCTGCACACCTCGAGAGAGTCCGCCACTTCGCGACCGAAATAGTCCACGAGTATCGTCAGGTTCTCGCTCGCAAAGGTTTCCATCAGCATTTCGGCCGCGCGCAACGTCGAACCGGCATAACCGATCAAGGCATGCGGCATGGTTCCGAAGCCGGCCGTCTGCCCGAAATAGTGCGCGGTCGCGTCGGTCGCGTTGCCGATGAACCCCTTGGCACCCACCTCGCGCCGGGCCGCTTCGGATCCGACGGAAGCGGCGTAAGCCATCATTTCCGCCATCTCGCTTCCCGCGCAATGGCGCGCATCCATCGCAAGGAAGGCCGTGCGCGGAAGATCGACGCACATCGTATAGGCGTTGTACGCGGCAACGCAGGCCGGCCCGAGTTTCTGCAAGTAAAGCGTCTCGAGGTCGACCAAATGGTAGAGCGACCCGGAGATGTACATCAGCGGATCGCCCGCCCCCGTCCACTCGCCTTCCTTGTGGCGAAGGTCGATATCGAATTTCGTTCCGCGTGCCGCTGCCACGCGCTCCAGCCACTCGACGGCCAGACGCGGCGCGGAGACGACGGGGCGGCGCATGAACACCGCATATGTCACGCGCTTGTCGCCGAAACGGCCCACTGCCGCTTTCGTCTTGTTGAAATAGTGGTCCGTCAGGCGCGCAACGTCGCTCGCGTCGGGAAGACGGGCGAGCCGGCTCTGCTCGGGATCGGATGCGCGTCCATCGGCCATGTTCGGCCCCTTCCTGTCGACGATCCGGCGTTTGTCGGCGTCAGTCGTCGTCGCCGACAGCGCGCAGACGAAGGTCGTCCGAGCGCTGCGCGCGGAGCTTTTCCGCGATCAGGAACGCGAGTTCGAGGGCCTGGGTGCCGTTGAGACGGGGATCGCAATGCGTGTGATAGCGATCGCCGAGAGCGGCGTCCTGAATGGCTTCCGCACCGCCGATGCATTCGGTCACGTTCTGACCGGTCATCTCGAAATGGACGCCGCCTGCATAGACGCCTTCCGCCCGGCAGACGTCGAAGAAGCCGCGCATCTCCGCGAGGATCCTGTCGAAGGGTCGGGTCTTGTATCCGGATGCCGACTTGATCGTATTGCCGTGCATCGGATCGCAGCTCCACACGACCTTCCGGCCTTCGCGCGCGACCTTGCGGACAAGCGGCGGCAGCTTTGCGGCAACCTTGTCGTCGCCCATGCGCGCAATCAGCGTCAGGCGTCCCGGCTCATTGTCCGGGTTGAGGGCATCGATGAGGCGAATGAGTTCGTCCGGATCGCTTGTCGGGCCACACTTGAGCCCGATGGGATTCTTGATGCCGCGGCAGAACTCGACATGCGCCCCGTCGAGTTGGCGCGTGCGATCGCCGATCCAGACCATGTGGGCCGAACAGTCGTACCAGTCGCCCGTCGTGCTGTCGACGCGCGTAAGCGACTCCTCGTACGGCAGAAGCAGGGCCTCGTGGCTCGTGAAGAACGACGCCTCGTGGATCTGCGGAACGGCCTCCGGCGTGATTCCGCACGCCGACATGAATTGCAGCGAGTCCGAAATGCGATCGGCCAACTCGCGGAACTTCTCGCCGGCCGGACTGCGATCCACGAATCCGAGCGTCCAACCGTGCACGCGATGCAGGTCCGCATACCCGCCGCGCGCGAACGCGCGCAGCAGGTTGAGCGTCGCCGCCGATTGCGAATAGACCTGCAGCATGCGATCGGGATCGGGCAGGCGCGCCTTTTCCTCGAAGTCGATCCCGTTGATGATGTCGCCGCGATAGGACGGGAGCGTCACGCCGCCGATCGTCTCGTCGTCGGCCGAGCGCGGCTTGGCGAACTGACCCGCCATACGGCCGACCTTAACGACCGGGAGACCGCCGGCGTACATGAGGACGACGGTCATCTGCAGGATGACCTTGAACGTGTCGCGAATATTGTTCGCCGAAAATTCGGCAAAGCTCTCGGCGCAGTCGCCGCCTTGGAGAAGTACGGCCTTCCCTTCGGCAACGCGCGCAAGCTGGGCCTTGAGCTCGCGCGCCTCGCCTGCAAAAACCAGCGGCGGGAATGCGGCAAGCTTCTTCTCGACCGATGCCAGAGACCCGGCATCGGGATACGCAGGCATCTGACGCGCCGGGCGGGCACGCCAGCTGTCGGGCGTCCATTTGGCAGGCATGTTCATCCCCAAAATTGCTTGTGAATAAAGTATAGAGCCGCCTTCGCAACTGCAACCGCTCCCTTTAACCTCGTCCGATCAAGAGGTTGACGAGAGC
>JAYRKO010000178.1:0-5781 GCA_041905745.1 Tagaea sp.
CGAACAGAATCCGGCAACCGACTGGCGCCAGCGCTTCCTTGCCCGCTACGTGTCGACCCATGCCGCCGTCTCGGACGCCGCCGGCAATCTCGACCGGCGCTGGCCGTTCCTGTCCAAGCTGATCGCCGGCCACTTCCCGGCCGACCGCGATGCGAAGATCGTCGATCTGGGCTGCGGGCACGGCGCCATCGTGTGGGCCGCGCGCAAGATGGGCTACCGGAACGTCGAAGGCGTGGACGCCAGCCCCGAGCAGGTCGCGATGGCCAAGACGCTGGGTATCGAAGGCGTGCGGCAGGGCGATCTGATGGCGACCCTGCGCGCAGCACCGGCGGAAAGCTACGAAGCGATCGTGCTGTTCGACCTCTATCACTATTTCGATCCCGCCACGCAGCTGCGCCTGGCCGACGAGGTGCGCCGCGTGCTGAAGCCGGGCGGGCGCTTCGTCATGCACCTGCCCAACGGCGAGGCGCTGTTCGCCGGCCGCGTGCGCTACTGGGACATCATGGCGACCGGCTCCTTCACCCGTCGGTCGATCGAACAGTTGATGCTGGTGTGCGACTTCAAGTCGGTCACGTGCCACGAGGACGTGCCCGTCCCCCACGGCCTCAAGAGCGCCGTGCGCTTCGTGCTGTGGAAGCTGGTGCGCGGGGTCCTGCGCCTGGCTCTGGCCGCCGAGACCGGCGAGACCGGGCGGGACGCCATTTTCAGCCAGACGTTTCTGGCCGTCGCGCGCAAGTAAAGTTATCGTCGGCCTTCGCAAATGCGCATCCTCTTCCTCGGCTTCGACATCGAAGGCTACGGCGGCATCGCGACCTACAGCCGCTATCAGGTGGCGGCGCTCAAGCGCCTCGGCCACGCGGTCGAGATCGTGTCGATCGACAAGCAGACGGGCCCGGTCCTGGCACCCGGCATCGCCGACCGCAAGCTGCCGTTCGAGAACCGCCTGCGCGCGGTGACCACGCTCGTGCGCGAGGCGATCGCCGCGCGCGGGCGCTACGATCTCGTGATGCTGAATCACGTTTTCCTCGCCGGGCTCGGCTGGCTCGTGAAGAAGCTCTCGGGCACGCCCTTCACGGTCAACGTCTACAACATCGACATCCTGACGAAGCTGCCGGCCCTGCGCGAGGCAGCCTTCGCGGCCGCCGATCTCGTGATCGCGGACTGCAACTACACGATCGACTGGATGCCGAAATACCGCGACTTCGTGCCGCCGACGGGTCTGCTCTACGATCCGGTCGACGTGAATTTCTTCAAGCCGATCGCCAAGCCGGCCGCACGTGCCGAGATCGCGCGCGCCTACGGCTGGAACGATCTCGACGGCCGTTTCCTCGTGACGACCGTCGCCGCAATGCTGCTGCCGCCCAACAAGGGCCAGCGTCAGACGATCGACGCGATCGCGAAGCTTTCCGATCCGCGCATTCTCTACGTCGTCGTGGGCTCCGGCCCCGACCGCGAGGCGATGGAGGCATATGCAAAGGCGGCCGGCGTGGGCGCGCAGGTGCGCTTCACCGGACGCGCGCCGCAAGAACAGCTGCCGCTCCTCTACGCCGCCGCCGATGTTGCCACGCTCGTCGCGCGCGGCGGGCCGGGCTGGGGCGAGGCGGTGCCGCTCGGCCTCATCGAGGCCGCCGCGTGCGGCACGGCATTCGTTTGCGGCAACGAGGACGGCTCGCCCGAGGCGATCCTCGCCGACGATCCATGCGGCGTCGCGATTTCTCCGCTCGACATCGACGCGCTCGCCGCGACGCTCGCGACTCTTCGCGACGATCCGCCCCTGTGCGCGCGCATGGGGGCCGCCGGCATCCGCACGGTCGAGAAGGTCTTCGCATTCGACCGCTATGTCGAACAGCAGGCGCGGCTCCTCGCCCGCTTCGAGAACCGCGCGAAGAAGGCGGCATAGGACGATGAGCGACTCCCGCTTCCGCGCGCGCATCTACGCCAACTACACGGCCGCGACCTGCGCGCCGCTCGCCCCCGACACGCTCGACGGGCTTGCACCGCGCGCAGCGCACCTGACGCGCCTCATCCGCGACCATTTTCCGGCCGACCGCAACGCACGCATCCTCGAACTCGGCTGCGGACACGGCGCGCTGATCCACTTCGCGCGGCAGGCCGGCTACGCGAACATCGAAGGCGTGGACGGTTCGTCCGCGCAGGTCGCCGCCGCCCGGCGGCTCGGCATCGGCGGCATCCGCGAAGGCCAGCTGATGGACGCGCTCGCCGCGGCTCCGGCCGAAGCCTACGACGTCGTGATCCTCTTCGACGTGCTCGAACACCTGACGCGCGACGAAGCGGTCGATGCGGTGGACGCCATCGCGCGTGTGCTCAAAAAGGGCGGCCGGCTCATCCTGCACGTGCCCAACGGCGCCTCGCCCTTCGGCACGCTGATGATCTATTCCGACTTCACGCACGAGATCGCCTTCACGCCGGAGAGCCTTACCCAGCTTTTCCTCGCGTCGGGCTGGACGCGCGTGGACTGCTTCGAGGACCCGCCGGCCGTGCGCGGGCCCGCCAGCCTCGTTCGCGCGATCCTGTGGCGCGCAATCCGCGCTGCTTTGCGTTTCTATCTCGCTGTGGAAACCGGCTCGCGCCAGCATACGGTGCTGACGCAGAACCTCTTCGCCGTAGCGGTGAAATAGCCATGTGCGGCATCGCCGGGGCCTTCGCCTATGCCGCCGGCGCGCCGAAGCTGCGCGAGGGCGAGCTGCGCGCGATGCGCGATGCGATGGCCGCGCGCGGACCCGACGGCACGGGCGAGTGGTTTTCGCCCGACGGGCGCGTCGCCTTCGGCCACCGACGCCTTTCGATCATCGACCTGCGCAGCCTCGCCGACCAGCCCATGCGGCTTGCCGGGACCGAACTGCGCATCGTCTTCAACGGCGAGATCTACAACTACCGTACCCTGCGCGCCGAACTGGAAGCGGCCGGCGCGCGCTTCGAGACGACGTCGGACACCGAGGTCGTGCTGCATCTCTACGCGCGCGACGGCGAACGGATGCTGGGCCGCCTGCGCGGCATGTACGCCTTCGCGATCCACGATCCGGCGAAAGATGCGCTGTTCGTCGCGCGCGACCCGTTCGGCATCAAGCCGTTCTACATTGCCGACGACGGCCGCACGCTGCGCTTCGCAAGTCAGGTGAAGGCGCTGCTCGCCGCCGACGCCCCCGACACGCGCCCCGATCCGGCCGGCCACGCCGGCTTCTTCCTGTGGGGCCATGTCCCCGATCCGCACACGCTCTATCGCGGCATCCGCGCACTGCCGGCAGGCACGTCGATGTGGATCGGATCGCGCGGCGCCGCGGTACCGAAGCCGTTCTTCGATCTTTGCTCCGCACTCGCCTCGCCGGCCGCGAACGCGCCCACGCTGCGCGAGGCGGTCGTCGACACGGTTGCCCACCACATGATCGCCGACGTGCCGGTGGGCGTGTTCCTGTCGGCCGGGATCGATTCGACGACACTGGCCGGTATTGCGGCCGAAACGAACGCGGACCGGCTCGACACGGTGACGCTCGGCTTCGACGCCTTCCGCGGCACCGAAAACGACGAAACGGCGCTGGCCGAGGCCTTCGCAAAGGCCCGCGGCACGCGCCAGCACACACACTGGATCGGCCGGGCGGAATTCGCGGCCGAGCGCGACGCGCTGTTCGCGGCGATGGATCAGCCGACGGTCGACGGCATCAACACCTATTTCGTCGCGCGCGCGGCCAAGCGCACGGGCCTGAAGGTGGCGCTCTCCGGCCTCGGCGGCGACGAGATCTTCGCGGGCTATCCCGGCTTCGCGCAGATACCCGAACTTGTCCGGCGGACCCAACCCTTCGCGTTCCTGGGATCGGCATTCCGTGCCGCCACGCAAGACTGGATCGGCGCCTTCACGTCGCCCAAATACGCGGGCCTTCTCGAATACGGCCCGACCTTCCCGGGTGCCTACCTGCTGCGCCGCGCGCTGCACATGCCGTGGGAAATCGCGGACCTGCTGCCGCGTGCGCTGGCCGAGGAAGGGCTTGCGACGCTGGGCTATCCCGACACACTCGACCGGGGCCTTGCCGGCGTACCCTCGGACCGGCTGAAGGTTTCGGCGCTGGAAATCGCCAACTACATGCGCGACCGGCTGCTGCGCGACGGCGACTGGGCCGGCATGGCGCATTCGATCGAAATCCGCGTGCCGTTCGTCGATCCGGTCTTCCTTGCCAACGTGCTGCCGTCGCTGGGCGCACCGGGCAAGCGCGCCCTTGCCGCCACGCCGAACCCGCCGCTGCCGCGCGAACTGACAGACCGGCCGAAGACCGGCTTCGTCGTGCCGGTGCGCGAATGGCTGATGGGCGAGGCGCATCCCGACGCCGGCTTGCGCGGCCTGCGCGGCTGGGCGCGGCAGGTCTATCGCGCGTTCGTTCCGGCGTGAGGGCGGCGATGGAAAAGCTCCGCCTCGCCTATCTCGTCACGCACCCGATCCCCTATCAGGCGCCGCTGCTGCGCATGGTGGCGGCCCAGCCCGACATCGACTTCACGGCGTTCTTCGGCACCGACTTCACGACACGGCCCTTCGTGGCGGGCGAGTTCGGCCAGCAGATCGTCTGGGACGTGCCGCTGGTCGAAGGCTACCGCCACAAGACGCTGGCACGGCTCGATCCGCAGCCGCCGGCCGGCATCCTCGAACCGCTGACCGTCTGGCGGCCGCTGTCGCGCGGCTTCGCGCGCGAACTCGACGAAGGCCGGTTCGACGCGCTGTGGATCCACGGCTACGCGCATTTCAGCCATTGGGCCGCGATCGCGTCGGCGAAGAAGCGCGGGATCAAGGTCATGATCCGCGACGAGGCCACGCCCATTTCGGCCGTCCGTTCGACCGCCAAGCGGCTTGCCAAGCGCGCGTTCTTCGAAGCGCTCAAGCTCGGCGTGGATGCGTATCTCGCCATCGGCTCGATGAACCGGCAGTACTGGCGCGATCAGGGCGTGCCGGATTCGAAGATCTTCCACGTCCCCTACGCGGTCGACAACGACCGCTTCGCCGCGCAGGCCGCGGCGGCGGCGAAGGACCGCGACGCGTTCAAGCGCACGCTCGGCATCGCGCCCGGACGGCCGGTCGTGCTGTTCTGCGCGAAACTCATCGAACGCAAGCGCCCGCGCCTGCTGCTCGACGCCTTCGCGCACGTGCAGGCCGACCCCGCCATGCGCAATCCCGTGCTCGCCTTCGTGGGCGACGGGCCGCAGCGCGGCGAACTGGAAACGGCCGCAGCCGCACTGGGCCCCGATGCGGTGCGCTTCCTCGGCTTCAAGAAGCAGAACGAATTGCCGCCCTGCTACGACCTCGCCGACGTCTTCGTTCTGCCGTCGGGGCAGGAAGCATGGGGCCTCGTCGTCAACGAGGTGATGTGCGCGGGCAAGGCCGTGATCTGCTCGGACAGCATCGGGGCGGCGCCCGATCTCGCGAAGCCGGGCGAAAACGGCGCCATCTTCCGGACCGACGATGTCGGCGACCTCGCCCGTGCGCTTGCCGACGTGCTGCGCGACGAGACGCGGCTCGCCGCGATGGGGCGTCGGTCGTTCGAGATGATCTCGAACTGGGGTTACCGCGAGGACGTTGCAGGCCTGCGCGCGGCCCTCGCCGCCGTATGCCCGGGGCGGATCGTCGCGTGAAGGACATCTCCCTTTCCTTCCTTACGACGATCCTCATCCAGATCGTCAACATCGCGACGGGCCTGCTGGCCGCGCGCCTGCTGCTGCCCGAAGGGCGCGGCGAACTGGCCGAGATCATGCTGTGGCCCGGCCTGCTGATGGAATTCGGCA
>JAYRKO010000179.1:0-5779 GCA_041905745.1 Tagaea sp.
CTCGACCGCGAGGTCGATGCCGCGCTTGAGGTCCATCGGGTTCATGCCCGCGGCCACGGCCTTGGCGCCTTCGCGCACGATGGCCTGGGCCAGAACGGTCGCCGTCGTCGTGCCGTCGCCGGCGAGATCGCCGGTCTTGACCGCGACTTCGCGGACCATCTGCGCGCCCATGTTCTCGAACTTGTCGGCAAGCTCGATTTCCTTGGCGACGGTGACGCCGTCCTTGGTGATGCGCGGGGCGCCGAAAGCCTTGTCGATGACCACGTTGCGACCCTTGGGACCCAGCGTGACCTTCACCGCGTCGGCGAGAATGTCGACGCCGCGCAGCATGCGCGCGCGGGCGTCGCCCGAAAACCTAACGTCCTTGGCTGCCATTTTGAAAATTCCTTCCTTTAAGCGGGCGCGCTCAGTCGATCACGCCGAGAATGTCGGATTCCTTCATGATCAGGAGATCCTTGCCGTCGATCTTCACTTCCGTGCCCGACCACTTGCCGAACAGGATCTTGTCGCCGGCCTTCACGCCCATCGGCTGAAGCTTGCCGTCTTCGGTGCGCGCACCCGGGCCGGCCGCGATGACCTTGCCCTGCTGCGGCTTTTCCTTGGCGGTGTCGGGGATGATGATCCCGCCCTTGGTCTTGGTTTCCTGATCGAGCGCTTCGACCAGCACGCGGTCGTTGAGCGGACGGAACTTCATGGATGCTCTCCTCCGGAGACTTTTCGGATATTAGCGGGCGGATCAGACTGTTAGCAGTCACCGCCAGCGAGTGCCAAGGGTTCTAGGCCCTTGCCCGGCGAGAGTCAATTCAAAGGAAAATACCGCTATATCAATCGGATATCAGTCGATCCGGCGCGCCAGCGTGACTAGTTCCCGCCCCTTTTGGGGTTGCGCCTTGGGGAACAGGATCGTGCAGCGCGGATAGGGGGCGCGGACCTCGTTGTCGCCGTCGCGCACGATGGCGGCCCCTTCGTCGACCTCCTCGAAGCCCACGAAGGGCCGGGCGAAGGCGATGTCGTCGCTCTTCGCGACATACACTTCCGTGATCTCGTAGATGCCCGGCTCGCTCGGCGGCACCTTCGGCCGGCGGGCGGCCGCCCACGCCGCATCGATCGAACCGACCGTCGACAGGAAATCGAGCATCGTCGCCTTCGCGACGGCGACGCTGGTCTTGAGGAAATGCGCGCCGCACTCGACCACGAGGGCCGTACGCTTGCCCGCCGGATCGGCGAACTCGCCGTGTTCGATCATCGTGCGCCCGTCGAACCCGCCGTCGGTCAGCAGCAGCGAGCGCGGCGCGCCGATCGCCTGCGCCAGATCGCGCCCGCGCGCGTGCATGGCCGACACGAAGAACGGCCGCACGGCGAACGATGTCGAGTGGATATCGAGCAGGAAGTCCGCCTCGTTCACGAAGGGCAGCAATTCGCGCGCGCGGTCGGCCTCGCGCGTCTTTTCGTTCGCCAGCCAGTCCTCGCGCCACACGCGGTTCATGTCGCGGTCGAGGAAGCGGCTGTCGAGCGGCTTCGCCCGATCGAACGACCGGTAGGCCGCGACGTTCGAGAAGGCGAGCACGAGACTGCCCGCCGCCGGCCGCAAGCCTTCGCGAAGCGCCCAGTCGAGCGCCTCGGCGCCGCAGAACTCGTTGCCGTGGGTGAGGCCGACGACCATCACGCGCGGCCCGGGCTTGCCGCTGTCGAAGCGGTGGACGAATTTCGTGCCGGTATTGCCCTGCTCCCACGCGGAAAGATCGCGCGGCAACACCTCGATGGGCGGCAGCTTGCGCAGGGCGTTCATCGGGCGCGCGCCAGCCGATGGTCGAAACGCGCGCGGTCGGCCGGGTCGAGCGCCACGACGATGTGCATCTTGTCGCCCTCGCTGCGGCTTTCGAAGACCTGGCCGTGCGCGTGCAGCCACGCGATGGCCGCCCCGTCGCCCGAAGGCAGGTCGTATTCGACCATCTCGCGGCCCAGCGCCAGCCGCCGGTCGATTTCGGCGAGCAGGCGATCGCAGCCTTCGCCCGTATAGGCCGAGAGCGCCACCGTATCGGGTTCGCGGGCGGCGCGGGCGAGCAGCGCCTCGCGCGCGTCGTCCGGCAGGCGGTCGACCTTGTTCAGCACTTCGACGAAGGGATTGTCGGCGTCGGGCGTGCGGCCCAGTTCGGCCAGCACGCTGCGCACGTCGGCGGCCTGCGCGTCCGCCTCGGGATGCGAGACGTCGCGCACGTGCAGCACCAGATCGGCGGCCAGCACTTCTTCGAGCGTCGCGCGGAACGCCGCGACGAGATCGTGCGGCAGGTCGGAGACGAAGCCCACCGTGTCGGAAAGGATGATCTTGCGTCCCGAAGGAAGCGCAAGCGCGCGCATCGTCGGATCGAGCGTGGCGAACAGCATGTCGGCCGCCAGCACGCGCGCATGGACGAGACGGTTGAACAGCGTCGACTTGCCCGCGTTCGTGTAGCCGACGAGCGCCACGACCGGATAGGGCACGCGCTCGCGCGAGCGGCGATGCAGCGCGCGGGTGCGCTTGACCTCTTCCAGATCCTTCTTCAGGCGGATGATCTTGTCGCCGATCATGCGCCGGTCGCTTTCGAGCTGGCTTTCGCCGGGGCCCGCGAGGAAGCCGAAGCCGCCGCGCTGGCGCTCGAGGTGGGTCCAGGTCCGCACCAGCCGGCTCTTCTGGTAGGAGAGCTGGGCGAGTTCGACCTGCAGGCGGCCTTCCGCCGTGCGGGCGCGGGCGCCGAAAATCTCGAGGATCAGGCCCGTGCGGTCGAGCACCTTGACCGCCCATTCCTTTTCCAGATTGCGCTGCTGCACGGGGCCGAGATTGGCGTCCATCACGACGACCGCGATGCGCTCGTCCTTGATGAGCTGCTTCAGCCGCTCGACGCTGCCTTCGCCCAGCAGCGTCGACGGCCGCCATGTCGGCACGCGCACGACCTCGGCCGCCGCGACCGAAAGATCGATCGCGCGCGCGAGGCCGGCGGCCTCCTCGAGCTTCGCTTCGGGCGAGCGCGCGCCCTCCTCCACCCGGGCGCCCTTGCGGACGGGGTGGACGACAAGGCAGCGGCCTTCCGTCTTGCGGGTGGCGAAATCGCCGATTTCCTCGGCGATCGTCTCGTCGCTCGGGGTGTCGGGCTTCTTGGGGCGCCGGCTCAGCCTTCGGCCCCTTCCTTGTCGCCGTCGAACAGCGCGATCGGGCCCGTCGGCATGACGGTCGAGATCGCGTGCTTGTAGACGAGCTGGCTATGCCCGTCGCGGCGCAGCAATACGGAGAAATTGTCGAACCACGTGACGATGCCCTGCAACTTCACGCCGTTGACGAGGAAGATCGTCACCGACGTCTTGTTCTTGCGGATGTGGTTCAGGAACACGTCCTGGACGTTCTGCGACTTCTCGGCCGACATGCGTCCGATCCTTTCTTTTTTGGACCCGTCGCCGCGCTGCCGGGGGCAGTGACGAGGGGTCTTCGAGCGATGGACCAAGATCCGGGCCTGTCGGCCGGATCGCCACCATGTGTTCTATTTAGGACATTCCGAATTCGATTGCAGGCCCCGGAAGATGTCCAGCAACTCGGCATACGATTTTACGGTATAGGTTGCAGGATACCGCTTCAAAGCCGATTGATCTGCCTCACTATTTCCGAAAAGAACGGGCACGCAGCCGGATACATGCGCCGCCTGCATATCAAGCGCGGTGTCGCCGACAAACCAGATTTCCGCCCGAGACGGTATTTCAATACCCTCCAACGCCATATCCACGGGGGCCGGATCCGGCTTGTCCCGCACCGCGTCATTCGCCCCGACGAGCCGGTGGAAATGCCCGGTCCAGCCCAGCGCGTCCGCCTCGCGGCGCAGGAGGCGTCCCTGCTTGTTCGACACGACGCCCAGCGTCGCGTGCCGGGCGAATTCGGCCAGTGCGGCCCCCGCCCCTTCGATCTCGCGCAGCGTCGCCAGATGCTCGGCTTCGAACGCGCGATAGAAAATCGCGCGCGCTTCTTCCCAGTCGGCCCCGAACATTTCCGGGAACGTCTCGCGCAACGAGCGGCGCACGCGCGCGCGCGTCTCGTCCAGCGTCCAGGGTTCCTTGCCGAAGGCGACGAGAGCCGCATTGATCGCGGCGCGCAGCGTCTCCCAGTTGTCGACCAGCGTGTTGTCCCAGTCGAACAGGATCGCGCGCGGCCGGGACCCGCTCACGCGGCCGCTTCGGCCTGCGCGGCCATGTGGCGGAAATAGGCCTCGCGGATCTTCAACGCGATCGTGCCGGGCTTGCCGTTGGCGATGGGCGTGTCGTCGAGCTGCGTGATCGGCATGGCGAAGGACGATGCCGACGTGACGAATGCCTCGCGCGCGCGGCGCATCTCGTCGAGCGTGAAGGCGCGTTCCTCGAACGGCACGCCTTCGCGCCGCGCAATTTCTATGATCGCAAGGCGCGTGATGCCGTTGAGGATCTCGTTGGTCGGCGCACGCGTCACGAGCTTGCCGTCCTGCGTGACGATCCAGGCGTTGGACGAGCTTCCCTCGGTCACCACGCCCTTCTCGTCGACGAGGATCGCCTCGTAGGCGCCGTTTTCCTTGGCGGCCTGCTTGGCGATGCAGTTGGGCAGCAGCGCGATCGTCTTGATGTCGCAGCGCCCCCAGCGGATATCGGGTGCCGTGACGGCCTTGACGCCTTCCTCGACGTACGAAGCCGGGTGCGGCTTGGCGTTGCGCGCGGTGACGACGACCTGCGTCTTCGCACCCTTGGGGAACGCATGGTCGCGCGGCGCCACGCCGCGCGTGAGCTGCAGATAGACGATGCCTTCCCGGACCAGATTGCGCCGGATCGTCTCGTTCATGACGACCTTCAGCGCGGCGCGGCTCATGGGCGCTTCCATGCGCATCTCGCGCAGCGAACGCTCCAGCCGGTCCAGATGCGGATCGTCGTCGATCATCCGCCCGTTGCGCACCGCGCACACCTCGTAGATGCCGTCGGCGAACTGGTAGCCGCGGTCCTCGATATGGACGCGCGCCTGCGAATGGGGGACGTAACGGCCGTTGACGTAGGCGATGCGGGACAAGACTTCGTCTCCTGTGCGGTCAGGCGTCGAGCTGCGGGCCGCGCTCGCGGTCCACGCCGTGCACGCCCAGCGCCTTCAGCTTGCGGTGGAGCGCCGAACGCTCCATGCCGACGAAGGCCGCCGTGCGCGAGATGTTGCCGCCGAAGCGCGTGACCTGCGCGATGAGGTACTGGCGCTCGAACAGTTCGCGCGCCTCGCGCAGTGGTAGGCCCATGATTTCGGCCCCGCCGTCCCCGCGCAGCGCCGCGGGCACCGCGGCCCCCAGATCGGGCGGCAGATGCTCGGCGCGGATCGGCTGGCCCGCCTCGCCCGGCGACATGATGAGAAGCCATTCCACGACGTTGCGCAGCTGGCGGACGTTGCCCGGCCAGTCGTGCGTCTGCATCGTGGCGAGCGCGTCGTCGGCAAGTGCGCGTTCCGGCATGCCGGTCGCCTGCGCGGCGCGCTGCATGAAATGGCCGATCAAAGCGGGGATATCTTCGCGCCGCTCCTTGAGCGGCGGCATGCGGATCGGCACGACGTTGAGGCGGTAGAACAGGTCCTCGCGGAAACGACCTTCCTGCATCTCGCGCATCAGGTCGCGGCTGGACGAGGCGATCACACGCACGTCGACCTGCACGCGCACGCGCCCGCCCACGCGCTCGAAGCTCTGCTCCTGCAGCACGCGCACGATCTTGCCCTGCGTCTCGAGCGGCATGTCGCCGACCTCGTCGAGATAGAGCGTTCCGT
>JAYRKO010000180.1:0-5752 GCA_041905745.1 Tagaea sp.
TGGCGAAGAGCTGTTCGGGATTCACGCCCTGGCCGTTGCCGCCCATTTCCTTGGGCACGGCGAGCTTCACGTCGACCGCGCCGTCGAGCGTGGCGGAATGGCCGTCGCGCCCGCCGGTGGCGCGCGCGGAAGTGCGGTAGACGACTTTGACGGGGGATGCGGGCATGGTCGGTTCCTTTCGGGATTAAATCTTACACGATTAAATCGCGTACGATATAAATCGCAGATCCCGACCCCCAAGTCAACATGTTTGCGATTCAATCGCGCACGATCTATTTTGGAGACCCGTCTTCCGGAGACTCCGCATGTCCCGCCCTGCCCCCGACGCCTTCGACAACGGCTTGAATCCGTTCATCTGTTTTTCGATCTACTCGGCCAATCTCGCCTTCGGCCGGGTCTACAAGCCGCTGCTCGACGCGCTGGGCCTCACCTATCCGCAGTATCTGGCGCTGGTGTCGCTGTGGGCCGAGGACGACCAGACCGTCGGCAGCCTCGGGGAAAAGTTGTTCCTCGAATCGAACACGCTGACGCCGCTGCTGAAGCGGCTGGAGGCGCTGGGCCATGTCGAACGCGCGCGCGACCCGGCCGACGAGCGTCAGGTGCGCGTGCGCCTCACGGCCGCGGGAAAGCGCCTGCGCGACAAGGCGCAATGCGTGCCGGGCGGGATCCTGGAAGCGTCGGGCATGTCGCGCGAGCAGCTGAAGAAGCTCGCCGGCGACGTCGCGCGCCTGCGCGAGCGATTGCTGGCGGCGGCCGGCGGGGACGACGCGCGTCAGTCCGCGTAGTCGGGCTCCTCGCGCGCGAGCATGCGCACCAGCGCCTGGAAGTGGATGCGCGCATAGGCCGGCCGGCCTTCGAGCGAGGCGCGCTGCGTGCGCTCGGCGATCTGCCCGGGCACGAGCTTCAGCGGCCGGCCGGTCGACATGGCCAGCACCTGCGCCTGCGCGGCGCGCTCAAGGTAGTAGAGCGAGTCGAACGTCTCGGCGACATTGGGGCCGGTGACGATGATGCCGTGATTGGACAAGAACAGCACCGGCTTGCCGTCCATCTTGGCGGCCATGCGGTCGCCCTCTTCCGGGCCGTCGGCGAAGCCGTTGTAATCCTCGTCGTAGGCGATGCGGTTGTGGAAGCGCAGGCCCGACTGGATGCACGGCTCCAGCCGCCCGCCCTCGATCGCGCACAGCGCGCTGGCGTAGGGCATGTGGGTATGGAACACGGCCGTCGCGTGCGGATGGCGCAGATGGATGCGCGTGTGGATGTGCAGCGCCGTGTCCTCGATCGGCCAGGTGCCTTCCAGCACCTTGCCTTGCGAATCGATGAGCAGCAGGTCGCTCGCCTTCATCTCGCGCCAGTGCGGGCCCCACGGATTGACGAGGAAGCGGTTCTCGGCGACCTGCAGGCTGAAATGGTTGCACGTCCCCTCGTTGAGGCCGAGGCGTGCGGCCCAGCGCAATGCCGCGGCAAGATCGCGGCGGGCCTGCGCGTTGCTTTCCATCGCTTCTCCTTCCCTCGGCCGACGCTAGAACGACCGCGGCAGCAGCGCGCGCTCCATGCGCGTGCGCAACGCCAGCGGCTGCACCGGCTTGATGAGATAGCCGGCCACGCCCAGTTCCATCGCGCGGCGCACGATGGGCGCATCGGAATGCGCGGTCACCATCACGACCGGGATCATGCGCGCGGCGATCTTGGGCTGCGATTTCATCCAGGCGACGAACTCGAGCCCGCTCGTCGGCTTCATGTTCACGTCGCACAGCAGGATGTCGGGCCAGCGGTCGGGCGAGGACTGGAAGGCCTGCTTGGCGCCCTCGGCACCCGCCGCGGTATCGACGGAAGCGAATTCGAGCACTTCCAGCATCTGGCGCAACATCAGCCGCGTCGTGCTGTCGTCGTCGATCACCAATGCCCGGAATCGCTTGAACAATTTGCCCGCCGCAACATTTTTCCCCGACCGACTTGTAAGCCTCCGCGTGGCGCCTTTTCAAGACCCGCCCGGTGTCATCGTGTTGCCGCAAATTGCGGCGAAGCTCGGCGGAGGAAAGAGATTTGCAAAGCCCGCAGGGGCGTTCGCAGGAACGCCGTCGCCATGCGGGAATAGCAGGTCTGGGGCCAGCGTTTCCCCTAGGCCGTTCGTCGGGTATGGGTCCAAACTGATTGCGACGCCGGGCAGGAAATGTCCGCGTCATCCGGGGGCATAGAGATGTCGAAAACCGCCGCAGCGCCGGCCAAGACCTACAACACGCGACTTTTCGTCGGCAATGTGCCCTTCGGGCTCGATGCCGAGAAGCTCGCCGACATTTTCGACGCCCACGGCATCGTCATCGGCGCGCAGGTCCCGACCGACCCGGCGACGGGCAAGCCCATCGGCTACGGCTTCGTCACGATGGCGACCGAGGCGCACTGCAAGGCCGCGATCGCGGCGTTGGACGGCAGCACCGTGGGCGAGCGCAAGATCGAAGTGCGCTTCGCCGACGTGAAGCCCAAGAAGCCCAAGCGTCCCGGTGCGGCCAAGGGCCGCCGGCCCGCGCGCGGCCCCGCGATGCCCAAGGAAAGCGGACCGGTGCCCGCGCATCTGCGTCCCGACGCCGACCGACTGGGCCTTAGCCAGCCCATCGTGAGCCGGCCCACCTCGGCCACGCGCACCTTCACGGTCGAGAAGCGCCGCCTGGGCCCCGCGCCCCGCCGCGTCTAGGCGACAAAGCCGCATTCCTCCGTCTATTTGAGGCCCATCACGCCGCGCAGGTCGGCGTCGTCGGTCTTCGCCTCGCGCATGTCCGCACCCGTCAGGTCGCAATCGACCAGCCGCGCGCCCGACAAGTCGGCGCCGCGGAAATCGGCGTCGCGCAGCGAGGATTCCGTGAAATCGACGCCGCGCAGATCCGCACCCCGGAAGTCGGTCTTGTGCGCGCGCACGCCCTTGAGCCGCGCGGGCCATTTCGTGTTCGCCACGCCGGCAAGCGGCAGCGGCGAGAAATCGGCGTCGCGGAAGATCGCGCCGTCGATCACCGCCTTGTCGAGATTGGCGCCGCGCAGCGTGGCGTTGGAATAGTCGCCGCCCGCCAGCATCGAGCCTTCGAGATTGGCCATGTCGAAGCGCCCCGACGGGAACTTCGCGTTCACCAGCGTCACGCGCTGCAGCTTGGCGGCCGACAGCGTCACGCCCGGCCATTCGATGGGACCGAGATCGACGCCGTCGACGGCGATCTGCGCGCCTTGCGAACCGCCGGTGCGAAGCCAGTCGTTGTGCGCCACGACCATGTCGCCGAAGGACATGCCGATGTCCGCGAGCGTGCGCGGCAGGACGGCGCGCGACAGGTCGCACTTCTCCATCTCCGCCACCACGAAATGGCACGCGCACAGGTCCGCACCTTCGAGATTGGCGCCGGCCATGATGGCCCCCACCAGCACCGCGCCATTGAGCCGGCAGCCCGACAGGTTGGCGTCGGAAAGATCGGCGCCCGTGAAGACCACGCCCGACAGGTTGGAATTCGACAGGTCCGCGCCCGCGAGATTGGCGCCGCGCAGGTTGCAGTTGGTCAGGTCGGTCGACTGGCCCATGACGCGGCCCAGCCGCGCCTCGCCCAGATTGGCGCCGGCGAATTTCGCGTCGTCGATCGTCGATTTCTGGGTCGTGACGACCGAATAGTCGAAATCGCCGTTCTCGTTGGCGGTGACGAGGAAGCCGTCGCGGATGTCGGCGCGCGACAGGTCCGCACCTTCGAGGTTCGCCCCCTTCAGCACCGCCCCGCGCAGGTCCACGCGGCTCATGTTCGCGTCGGCGAAGCAGGCGTGGGCGAGGTTCGCGCCGAACAGGTTGGCGCGCGCGAGGTTGGCGCGGGTGAAATCGCATTCCGACAGGTCGGCGCCGACGAGTTCGGCCTCCTGCAGGTTGCGGTCGAAGAAGTCGTTGCGCGGCACGACGCAGAAATTGATCTGCAGGCGCTGGCCGCCGGCCTGCTTCTTCAGGAAGCGCTCGTGCGCGGCCACGCGCTTGACCAGTTCCTCGCGCGAAAGCTTCTTGCGTTCGACCTGCTTGGGGCTCGCCATCGACCTAGCGCACCCACTCGGATTCCGCGGGGAAGTGGCGTGCGACGAAGCGGTAGGTGTCGCGCACCAGGCGCTGCACGCGCGGCGAGGGCTCGGCCGGCACGCCGTGCCAGGCTTCCAGCAGGTCGTCCCATTTCATCATCTGCGCGTGCAGGCGGTCGCGCACCTCGCGGATGAACGCGATCTGGCGCGGCAACGCGCGCAGCGCGTTGGCGGTCTCGCCGGTCTGCGCGTCGATCTCGGCGATCTGCATTTCGAGCTTGTGGACCGGCGGTTCGGACAGCGCGACGGTGCGCTCGATCTCGTCGTGCAGGCCGCGCTCGCGCTTGTAGAGCGCGCGCAGGCGCTTCAGCGTATCGAGGATGCGCCGCGCGCGCCCCACGCGTTCGCGCAGCGCTTCGATGTAGGAAAGTTCGTCCACCAGCCGGTCGATCTGCTTGATCACCTCCGCGCGCCGCTCGGCCGGCAGGCCCAGCTCCTCGGCGAGCTTGCCGAAGGCCTGCTGCACGCGGGTCTTGGTCTCGGGGTCCTCGGCCATCTTGGCGAGCTCGAGCATGCTCATGCTCTGGACGTTCCGGTTCCCGGACATCCACGCCACGAGCCCGACCGAGATGCGCCCGCGCGCGGCCGCGCGGTGATGTTCTTCGATCTTCCACGACGCGGTTCCGTCGATGAGTTCGGAGGGGATCGCGTCGCCGGGACGGATCTTGCGCACGTAGCCCAGCGCCTTGGCCACCTCGTCGAGCAGCTTCGAATCCGGATCCTCGGGCGCGATACCGAAAGCCGTGCGCACCGAGTTGAACGTGAGGTTTGCGCGCAGATCGCCCATCTCGACCGAGAAGACGGGCTCCTCGGTCTGCGGGTCGAGCTGGAACAGGCCGTGCTCGATGTTGAAGACCTTGTGCGCGAAATCGAAACGCCGCGAGGCCGCCGCCTTTCGCGGCGGCTGGGTCAGCTGGCCCTGCCCTTCGTCGGTGTGGCTCGACGTCTCGCTCAAAAGGACGCTCCCGGCGGCGTACGGCGTTTCGACGGCAAACATTTCAGTAGTATTTCGCCATCTTAACGCGTCGTCCCGGCGCCCGCCAAGCGCGCGCGTCGCCGCACGTGGCGCGTGTTTTCACCGCTGCCACGCCGCGGCGAGCGGGAAATGGCGGGCCACGAAGCGGTAGGTTTCGCGCACCAGCTTGTGCGTGTCCTCGCCCGGAACGGGGCCCACGCCGTCCCACGCCGTGACGATCGCATCCCACTTCATCATCTGCGCGTGGATCTGGTCGCGCGTCCGCCGGATGATCTCGACCTGTTGGGGCAGCTCGCGCAGCACGCCCAGCGTGTCGGCCAGACGCAGGTCGATGGCACCCAGAAGCTGCTCGAGCCCGGCCACCGGCCGCTCGCCCAGCAGCATCGTGCGACCGACCTCCTCGGCCAGCGTGCGCTCGCGCCGGTAGGCCGCCTTGAGGGCGCGCAGCGTCTCGATCACGCGCCGGGCGAGCGCCACGCGCTCGCGCAGCGCCTCGATATATGAAACCTCGTCGATCAGCCGTTCGACCTGCTCGACCACGTCGGCGCGCCGCTCGGGCGGATAACCCAGCTTCTCGGCGAGCTGGCCGAAGGCCGACTGCACGCGCGCGCGCGCCTCGGGCGATTGGGCGAGCTGCGTGAATTCCTGCATGTCGACCTTGGTGCTGGGCTTGGTGCCGGCCACCCAGGC
>JAYRKO010000181.1:0-5711 GCA_041905745.1 Tagaea sp.
GCGCCGAACTTGACCTGCTTGCCGGTGAGCGAGGCGACGTCGATGACTTCGCCGCGGCTGACCTTGTCCTCGAGCTCGGCGATGCGCCCCTCGATGAACGACTGGCGCTCGCGCGCGGCGTGGTATTCGGCATTTTCGGAGAGGTCGCCGTGGTCGCGCGCCTCGGCGATTGCACGAATCACGGCCGGCCGTTCGACCGCCTTCAGATTCTTGAGTTCGGCTTCGAGGCGATCGAAGCCCTCGCGCGTCATCGGAATCTTTTCCATCTCAGCCCGTATCCGAACTCCGTTTTCTCCCGGTCGCGCCCGGCGCAAAATGCCGTTTCGCAACGCCTTCCAGCCACGGCGACCCGTATCGGATCGGCCGTCCTGCAGTCCCGCGCAATCGGGGGTTTGCCGTCAGAAGGCCCCTTTAAAGTACGCTTGGAGGGGGGCGACTTCAAGACTGCCGGAACGTAGTGCCGCAATGGCTTCGGCCGCCGCGCGGGCACCAGATACGGTAGTGTAGTACGCGATCCCGCCCATTAGCGCCGCCTGACGCAGGCTGAAGGAATCGGATACGGCCTGCGCGCCTTCGGTCGTGTTGAACACGAGATGGACCTGGCCGGACTTCATCGCATCGACGATGTGCGGCCGGCCTTCGAGCACCTTGTTGACGCGCACGACCTCCAGTCCGCTCTTCTCGAGGAACGTGGCGGTACCGCCGGTGGCGAAGATCTTGAACCCGAGCGCGGCGAGCTTGCGCGCCGGTGCCACGATCCCTTTCTTGTCGGCGTCGCGCACCGAGACGAACACCGTCCCCTCGACCGGCAGCTTCTGCGAGGCGCCGAGCTGCGCCTTGGCGAAGGCGTGGCCGAAATCGGCGTCGATGCCCATGACCTCGCCGGTCGACTTCATTTCGGGCCCGAGGATCGTGTCCGAGCCGGGGAAGCGGGCGAAGGGGAAGACCGCTTCCTTGACCGCGACGTGATCGAGCTTGCGCTTCTTGAGCTTGAACGACGCGAGCGCCTCGCCGGCCATGACGCGCGCGGCGATCTTGGCGATGGGCACGCCCGTCGCCTTGGCGACGAACGGCACCGTGCGCGAAGCGCGCGGGTTCACTTCCAGCACGTAGACGCGCCCGTCCTTGACCGCATACTGCACGTTCATCAGGCCGACGACGCCCAAGCCACGGGCGAGTTCGATCGTCTGGCGCTCGATCTCGTCGAGGATCTTCTTGGGCAGCGAATAGGGCGGCAGCGAACACGCGCTGTCGCCCGAATGAATGCCCGCTTCCTCGATGTGCTCCATGATGCCCGCGACGTGCACGCCGTCCTTGTCGGCGACCGCATCGACGTCGACCTCGATGGCTTCCTGCAGATAGCTGTCGACGAGCACCGGATTCTTGCCGGAAACGCGCACCGCCTCGGCGATGAAGCCGCGCAGTTGGTCGACCGAATGCACGATCTTCATCGCGCGGCCGCCCAGCACATAGCTGGGGCGCAGCAACACCGGATAGCCGATCTTCGCGGCGACTTCCTCGGCCTCCTTGGCCGAATGCGCGGTGCCCGACGCCGGCTGCTCGAGCTTCAGCTTGTCGAGAAGCTTGGCGAAACGCTCGCGATCCTCGGCCAGGTCGATCGCGTCGGGCGACGTGCCCAGGATCGGAATGCCGGCGTCGGCGAGCGCGTGTGCGAGGCGCAGCGGCGTCTGCCCGCCGAACTGGCAGATGACGCCCCGCACACGGCCGTTGGTCTGCTCGCGGCGCACGATCTCGATGACCGTCTCGGGAGTCAGCGGCTCGAAATAGAGGCGGTCGGCCGTGTCGTAGTCGGTCGACACGGTCTCGGGGTTGCAGTTGACCATGATGGTCTCGTAGCCGGCCTCGCGCAGCGCGTAGACGGCATGGACGCAGCAATAGTCGAACTCGATGCCCTGCCCGATCCGGTTCGGGCCGCCGCCGAGAATGAGCACCTTGTCGCGGGCGGTCGCTTCGTCCTCGCTCTCGACCCCGTCGAACGAGAAGGTCTCGTAGGCGGAATAGAGATACGGCGTCTTGCTCGCGAACTCGGCGGCGCACGTGTCGATGCGCTTGAAGACCGGCACGACGCCCGCCGCACGGCGCGCCGAGGCGACCTCGCCCTCGGTCTTCTTGACGAGTTGGGCGAGCTTGGCGTCCCCGAAGCCCATCTGCTTGACGCGCGTCCAGCCGGCGGCGTCCTTGGGCAGGCCCTTCTTGCGAATCTCGGCCTCGGCCGAAACGATCCCTTCGATCTGGCGCACGAACCACGGATCGAAGCTGGAGATGCGGCAGATCTCGTCGACCGCGAAGCCGAATCGCAGCGCCTGCGCGATCACGAGGACGCGGTCGGGCGTGGGCTTGGCGAGTGCCGCCACGATCGCCTCGCGAATCTTGCCGGCGTCGTCGTCGGGGATGTCGATCTCGTCGAGGCCCAGAAGGCCCGTCTCCATCGACCGCAGCGCCTTCTGCAGCGCTTCCTGGAACGAGCGGCCGATCGACATCGCCTCGCCCACCGACTTCATCGAGGTCGACAGCAGGGCGGGCGTGCCCGGGAATTTCTCGAACGTGAAGCGCGGCATCTTGACGACGACGTAGTCGATCGTCGGTTCGAAGGACGCGGGCGTCACGCCTGTGATGTCGTTGTCGAGCTCGTCGAGCGTATAGCCGACGGCAAGCTTCGCCGCGATCTTGGCGATGGGAAAGCCCGTCGCCTTCGAGGCCAGCGCGGAGGAGCGCGACACGCGCGGGTTCATCTCGATGACGACCATGCGGCCGGTCTTCGGGTCGATGGCGAACTGCACGTTCGACCCGCCGGTGTCGACGCCGATCTCGCGCAGCGTCGCGATCGACGCGTTGCGCATGATCTGGAATTCCTTGTCGGTCAGCGTCAGCGCGGGCGCCACTGTCACGCTGTCGCCCGTGTGGATGCCCATCGGATCGACGTTCTCGATCGAGCAGACGATGATGCAGTTGTCCTTGCGGTCGCGGACGACTTCCATCTCGTACTCTTTCCAGCCGAGCACGCTTTCCTCGACCAGCGTCGAGCCGACCGGGCTTGCGCGCAGCGCGCCGAACACGATCTGCTCGTATTCCTCCTCGTTGTAGGCGATGCCGCCGCCCGTGCCCGCCAGCGTGAAACTCGGGCGGATGATCGCGGGCAGCCCCACCTTGGCGAGCGCCGTTTTCGCCTCGTCCATGTTCTTGACCAGCATCGACTTCGGGCTTTCGAGGCCGATCTTGTCCATCGCGTCGCGGAAGCGCAGCCGGTCCTCGGCCTTGTCAATCGCGTCGCGGTTTGCGCCGATGAGTTCGACGCCGTACTTGTCGAGCACGCCCGTGTCGGCGAGCTTCATGGCGACGTTGAGCGCGGTCTGCCCGCCCATCGTGGGCAGCAGCGCGTCGGGCCGTTCCTTGGCGATGATCTTCTCGACGATCTCGGGCGTCACCGGCTCCACGTACGTCGCATCGGCGAGCGACGGGTCGGTCATGATCGTCGCCGGGTTCGAGTTCACCAGCACGATGCGGTAGCCCTCGGCCCTCAGCGCGCGGCAGGCCTGCGTGCCCGAATAGTCGAACTCGCACGCCTGACCGATGACGATGGGACCGGCGCCGATGATGAGGATCGACTTGATGTCTGTACGCTTGGGCATGGGTCAGGCCGCCTTCGGGTTAGCCATCAGCGCGGTGAAGCGCTCGAACAGGTAGTGCGCGTCCTGCGGGCCGGGGCTCGCTTCGGGGTGGTACTGGACCGAGAACGCCGGCCGGTCGGTGCAGCGCAGCCCCTCGTTCGTCTTGTCGAAGAGCGAGATGTGCGTGACGACGGCGGACTTCGGCAGCGTCTCGGGGATCACCGCGAAACCGTGGTTCTGCGACGTGATCTCGACCTTGCCGGTCTCGATGTCCTGGACCGGGTGGTTGGCGCCGCGATGGCCGAGATGCAGCTTCTTCGTCTGTGCGCCGAGCGCCAGCGCCAGCAACTGATGGCCGAGGCAGATGCCGAAGATGGGCACGCGTTTTTCGAGCAGCGCCTTGATGACGGGAACGGCGTAGACGCCCGTCGCCGCCGGATCGCCGGGCCCGTTGGACAGGAACACGCCGTCCGGCTTGTGGCGCAGGATGTCCTCGGCCGTGGCCGAGGCCGGCACGACCGTCACCTTGCAGCCGGCCTGCGCGAGGCAGCGCAGGATGTTGCGCTTGGCGCCGTAGTCGATCGCGACGACGTTGAACTTGGGCTTTACGAGCTTGCCGTAGCCCTTGCCGAGCTGCCAGGCCGTCTCGTCCCACGAATAGCTCTGGCGCGTCGTCACGTCCTTGGCGAGATCCATGCCTTCGAGGCCGGGCCACGCCTTCGCTTCGGCCACCAGCGCTTCGGCGTCGAACTTGCCGTCGGGCGCGTGGATGATCGTGCCGTTGGGGGCACCGGTGTCGCGGATGTGGCGCGTCAGCGCGCGTGTGTCGATGCCGCAGATGCCCGGCAGGCCGTTCGCCTTCAGCCACGCGTCGAGATGGCGCGTCGCGCGGAAGTTCGACGGCTCGGTGATGTCGGCGCGCAGCACGAGGCCGCGCGCGGCCGGCGTCACCGTCTCGATGTCTTCCTCGTTCGTGCCGACATTGCCGACATGCGGGAACGTGAAGGTGATGATCTGGCCGGCATACGAAGGGTCGGTCAGGATTTCCTGATAGCCGGTGATCGAGGTGTTGAAGCAGACCTCGCCGGTCTTCTTCGAAGGCGCACCGATCCCCTTGCCCCAGAAGACGGCGCCGTCGGAAAGGGCCAGGGCGGCGGTCGCACCGGCAGGCGGCGTGGCGGTTGCGGGACGTTTGCGCGCGGTCATGGTGGCCCCCGTCGGATCGCTCGGCATCAAATCGGCGAGCGGTCTAGGAGGCATCGCCGGGTCCGGTCAACCCCGCGTTTTCCACGATCAACACATTGGAATATCTAGATTAATTGTCCACCGCGCGCATCGCCGCCCGAATCGACAGGCGATTCCGTTGCGATTTATTTATCCTTTCGGTACAGACTGTACCTATCGGTCCATAGTGGAGAACTTCGCCGATGCCCCGTCAGGTCGCCCAGCGCGCCGATCTCCTGCCCAAGCTCGCGGACGTCTTTCGCGCGCACGGCTACGAAGGTGCGAGCCTTGGCGAGATCGGCCGCGCGACGGGGCTGGGCAAGGGCAGCCTCTACCACTTCTTTCCGCGCGGAAAGGCCGAGATGGCCGAGGCCGTGCTCGCCGACAGCGAATCGTGGTTCGAGGTGAACGTGCTGGGGCCGCTGCGCCATCCGGGCGATCCGCGCCGCTCGATCCGCGAGATGTGCCAGGCGATCGACGCGCACCATCGCGGCGGACGGCGCGTGTGCCCGTTCGCGCTGTTCGCGCTTGGCGGTGCGCGCGAACCCTTCGCGCCGGCGCTGCGCCGCCATTTCCAGCAATGGTCGGAAGCGCTCGCGCGCGTGCTGGTGCTGGCCGGACGCGGGCCCGCCCCCGCACGCACCGAAGCGGCCGACGCGATCGCGGCAATCGAAGGGGCGATGGTGCTGGCTCGCGCGGCCGACGACCCGCGTGTGTTCGCCGGCGCGCTCGCGCGCGTGGAAGCCCGCCTGCTGGCCTAGCCGAGCGACGCGGGCTTCGGGCCGCCGGTCGCCCAGTCGATCAGTTCGACCGTGTGGACGACGGGCAGGTCGGCCGCCGCGGCGATCTGCGCCATGC
>JAYRKO010000182.1:0-5701 GCA_041905745.1 Tagaea sp.
TGGAAGGTGCCCTGCGCGCCGGTGAAGCCCTGGCAGATGACCTTGGTGTTCTTGTCGACGAGCACGGCCATGTTACGCGGCCTCCTTGACGGCCTTGACGATCTTCTCGGCCGCGTCGGCGAGATTGTCGCCCGAAACGATCTTGAGACCGGAGTTCTTGAGGATCTTCTTGCCCAGCTCGACGTTTGTGCCTTCGAGGCGGACGACCAGCGGCACGTTGAGCGCGACTTCGCGCGCCGCGGCGACCACGCCCTCGGCGATGACGTCGCAGCGCATGATGCCGCCGAAGATGTTGACGAGGATGCCCTCGACGTTGGGATCGGACAGGATCAGCTTGAAGGCCTGCGTCACGCGCTCGCGCGTGGCGCCGCCGCCGACGTCGAGGAAGTTCGCCGGTTCGCCGCCGTAGAGCTTGATGATGTCCATCGTCGCCATCGCGAGACCGGCGCCGTTGACCATGCAGCCGATCGACCCGTCGAGCTTGACGTAGTTGAGCTCGTGCTTGGACGCCTCGAGCTCCATCGGGTCTTCCTCGTCCTCGTCGCGCAGCTCCGCGACGTCCTTGTGGCGGAAGAGGGCGTTGTCGTCGAAGTTCATCTTGGCGTCGAGCGCCAGCACCTCGCCCGCACCCGTCACGACGAGCGGGTTGATCTCGACGATCGAGGCGTCGAGGCCGGTGAAGGCCTCGTACATCGCGACGATGAACTTGACGCACGCGCCGACCTGCTTGCCTTCGAGGCCGAGGCCGAAGGCGATCTTGCGCGCGTAATAGGCCTGCAGGCCCTGCGCGGGATCGACGGCGACCTTGATGATCTTCTCGGGCGTCTTGTGGGCGACGTCCTCGATGTCCATGCCGCCCTCGGTCGAGGCCATCACGGTCACGCAGCGCGTCGCGCGGTCGACCAGCATGCCGAGATACAGCTCGCGCTTGATGTCGCAGCCTTCCTCGACGTAGATGCGCTTCACTTCCTTGCCCTTGGGGCCGGTCTGCTTGGTGATGAGCGTCTTGCCGAGCATCGCCGCGGCGTTCTTCTTCACCTCGTCGATCGACTTGACGACGCGCACGCCGCCCTTGCCGTTCGGATCGTCCTTGAAACGCCCGGCCCCGCGGCCGCCGGCGTGGATCTGCGACTTGACGACCCAGACCGGTCCGCCGAGTTCCCGCGCCACTTTTTCCGCCTCGTCGGGCGTGTAGGCGACGGCGCCCTTGGGCACCGCGACGCCGTAGCGGGCGAGCAGGGTTTTTGCTTGATATTCGTGGATGTTCATGGACGACCCGGTCGTTGGAAGGTCGGAAACCGGCGCGGGCCGGACCCCGTTCGGGGCCCCCTGCCGGAAGGGACGGTTACGTTAGTCCGGGCGGGACGGCGAGGCAACCGCACCCGCCCGGATTGGGGTATCCGATTACAGCTTGCCTTCGGCCTTGAGAAGCTTCTCGGCGACGCCGCAAAGGTCCTGCACGGCCTTGACCGACTTGTCGAAGCCGGCCTGCTCGGTGGCGTCGAGCTTGATCTCGACGACCTTCTCCACGCCGTTCTTGCCGATGATGACCGGCACGCCGACATAGAGGTTCTTGACCCCGTACTGGCCGGTGAGCCACGCCGCGCACGGCAGCACGCGGCGCTTGTCGCGCAGGTAGCAGGCCGCCATCTCGATGGCCGACATCGCCGGGGCGTAGAAGGCCGAACCCGTCTTCAGCAGGTTGACGATCTCGGCGCCGCCGTCGCGCGTGCGCTGGACGATCTTGTCGAGCCGCTCCTGCGTGGTCCAACCCATCTTGATGAGGTCGGGCAGCGGGATGCCGGCGACGGTCGAGTAGCGCACCGAGGGCACCATCGTGTCGCCGTGGCCGCCGAGCACGAAGGCCGTCACGTCGTCGACCGAAACCTTGAACTCGTCGGCCAGGAAGTGGCGGAAACGCGCGCTGTCGAGCACGCCGGCCATGCCGACGACCTTGTTGGTCGGCAGGCCCGAGAGGACCTGCAGCACCCACACCATCACGTCGAGCGGGTTGGTGACGCAGATGACGAACGCGTTGGGCGCGTTCTTCTTGAGCGCTTCGGCGACGTTCGCCATGACCTTGACGTTGATGCCGATGAGATCGTCGCGCGTCATGCCGGGCTTGCGCGGCACGCCGGCCGTGACGATCACGACATCGGCGCCGGCAAGGGCGGCGAAATCGGTCGAGCCGGAGAAATTGGCGTCGAACCCTTCGACGGGGGCGGCCTCGGCGATGTCCAGTGCCTTGCCCTGCGGGATGCCTTCGGCGATGTCGATCAGGACGACGTCGCCGAGTTCCTTGAGACCGGCGAGCAGCGCGAGCGTGCCGCCGATCTGGCCGGCGCCGACCAGCGCTATCTTGTTGCGAGCCATTGATTCTCCCTTTCCCCGAGCGGGCCCACAAAGGGTCCGGTCGCTGCACTGCGAAATAATTCGACGGTGGGTTTTACTCCGGCCCCTTCCGGCCCATCAAGTGGAGATGGCGCCGGATCGGCGGTCGCTCACGCGCCCGGCCGATCGCCGAAATTCGTTATGATTTCCTGAACCTTAGGCAGGGCGTCGGCCAACACCTCGACGCAGCGCGCGTTGAGCTTGTCCGGTGCCATCCGGCGCATTTCCTCGACCGCCTTCTCGATCGGCCACGGCTCCTTGTATGGGCGCCACGAGGTCAGCGCGTCGA
This sequence comes from Tagaea sp., assembly GCA_041905745.1. GTDB lineage: Bacteria > Pseudomonadota > Alphaproteobacteria > CACIAM-22H2 > CACIAM-22H2 > Tagaea. The sequence goes on from JAYRKO010000182.1 coordinate 2,681, forward strand.
ACACGTCGGCAACGGCAAGAATCTGGGCTTCGATCGGGATGGCGGCGCCCTTGAGGCCGCGCGGGTAGCCGCTGCCGTCCAGACGCTCGTGATGGCACGCCACGATATTGCGCAGGATCGAGATGCCCGGCAGGTCGCCCAGATGGAGGCTGTCGACGATCTTGTCGACCATCTCCTCGCCCAGACGCACATGCGTCTTCATCGCGTCGAATTCCTCGGGCGTCAGTTTGCCGGGCTTCAGCAGGATCGAGTCCGGCACGCCGACCTTGCCGATGTCGTGCATCGGCGCGAACTGGAAGAGCTTGGCGACGAAATCGTCGCTGAGCGACATCTCGCCGGCGAGCGCGTCGGCGATGAGCGCCGAGACGTGCGACATGCGCGTCAGATGATCGGCGGTGTCGGTATCGCGATAGGCGCTGATCGCCTGCGCCGACGTGATCGCGGCCGAGAAGGTCTGGTAGTAGGAAAGCTCCAGCGCCAGATGCAGGGCCGCCATCCGCACGAAGGGCTCGATCGCGCCGACGCGCGCGGCATCGAAGAATTCCGGCTGCGGCGCGTTGAGGAAAACCACGCCGATGAGCCGGCCGCCGTAATGGACGGCACGCGCGTAGCTCGACCGGTAGCCCATCGCGAGCAGGCGCAGCGTGTGCGCGTGGCCCGTCGCTTCGAAAATCCTGAGATCGTCGATCACGCGCACCGCATCGGCAGTGCGCGCGAAGGCGAGCGAGGGCAGATCGGCCAGCCGACCCGAATAGTGCGCCAGCGTCGGGGCGCCTTCCTCGCTGTCGGCGAAGGTGTGCAGCGTGTCGTCGGCCGGGTCGTAGAGCGCCACCGCCATGCGCAGGCTTGCGTGCGCGTCGAGCGCCTCGCACGCCGCCCGCTCGAGTTCGCCCAGTCGCGCCGCGAACGGCGAGTTGCGATCGAGAATAGCTCCGGCCACGTGCTGGCCCATCGTGTGAACTCCCGGCGGCTCCGCCTGAACGGCGGAAATTTTCTTCCCGCTCGTATATGACACAATTGTTATGTAAATTTCGGTAAACCGATCGTTAAGCCGGCAAAAACAATCAGCCGCCCAGATGCGCGGCAGCGAGGTAATCCTCGCTCTGCATTTCGTGCAGACGACTCGCGGTACGCTGGAACTCAAACGCGTGATCGCCGGCCGGATGCAGCGCTTCGGGCGGCGCCTCGGCCGCCATGACGAGCTTGGCGCGGTGTTCGTAGAGCGCGTCGATCAGCGTGACGAATCGTCGCGCTTCGTTGCGTTTCTCCGCCGACAGGATCGGAACACCGTCGAGCACCAGCGTGTGGCAGGTGCGCGCGAGCGCCAGGAAGTCGGCCGCTCCCAGCGCGCGCGTGCACAGATATTCGAACGTCTCGAACGCCACGCCGCCGCCCGCGCGCCGCAGCACGAGATCGCGACCGCCCACGTCGAGCGTCAGCTCGCCCACGTTGGCCCCTTCGGTCAGCGTCGCGAACGCTTTTTCCAACTGCGCGCTGGCGTCCTCGCCCAGCGGCGAATGGTAGACGGGCAGCCCGCGGATGCGGATGCGCCGGTAGTCGATGCCGCCGTCCAGCGCCAGCACGTCGAGCTTGCTCTTGAGCAACTCGATCGCCGGCAGGAACCGCTCGCGCTGCAGTCCGTTGGCGTAGAGCGCGTCGGGTTCGAGATTCGACGTCGCCACGACGACCACGCCCTTGTCGAGCATCGCGCCGAACAGCCGGCCGAGGATCATCGCATCGGCGATGTTGGTGACCTGGAATTCGTCGAAGCACAGCAGCCACGCCTCGTCGGCCAGCGCTGCGGCCAGCGGCGGAATGGGATCGCCGTCGCCCTTCTTCGCCTCGCCCGTCTGCCGCCAGGCGTGGATGCGGGCATGCACCTCCAGCATGAAGGCGTGGAAATGCACGCGCCGCTTCTTCGGCACCGGCGCACGGGCGAAGAACATGTCCATCAGCATCGATTTGCCGCGCCCGACGCCGCCGAAGAAATAGAGCCCCGTGGGCGGCGCGCCGCGCTGTTCGGTGCCGAACTTGCGCGCGAAACCGAGGGAGGCGCGCCAGAAGCCCGGGCTGGGATCGGGCTTGTAGCTCGCGAGCGCGCGCGAAAGCGTTTCGAGCTTCTCGACCGCGAAAGCCTGCGCGGGGTCGGGTTTGATGGCGCCCGCCGCGAGCCGCGCGCGGTAGTCTTCGAGAAGTTCGGTCATGCGACGCCCAGAAGCTGCGCCACGAAGGCGGGAACCACGTCGGTCGCCTTGCCGTAGCGCGCCTCGTCGAAGGACGAAGCGCCCGCCGACGGTTCGAGATTGAGTTCGACGGTGCGTGCACCGGCCGCGCGCGCGATCTCGACGAAGCCGGCCGCCGGATAGACGTTGCCCGACGTGCCGATCGACACGAACAGCGCGCAGGCGGCGAGCTTGGCGTGCACCTCTTCCATATAGAGCGGCTCCTCGCCGAACCACACGACGTGCGGGCGCAGGCTGCCGCGCCCGTCGCAGGCCGGACAGTTCGACGTCGGCGTCAGGTCGCCGCCGATTTCGGCGAGGATGCCGCACGCCATGCAGCGCGCCTTCAGGAGTTCGCCGTGGATATGGCGGATGTTCTGCGAACCGGCGCGCTCGTGCAGGTCGTCGACATTCTGCGTGACCAGCGTCACCTCGCCGCCCTTCCAGTTCGATTCGAGGATGGCCAGCGCCACGTGCGCGTCGTTGGGCGCCACGGCGGGGTCGCGCAGCGCCTTGCGGCGCGCGTTGTAGAAGGCGTGCACGCGCGCCTCGTCGCGCACGAAGGCCTGCGGCGTCGCCACGTCCTCGACGCGGACCTGCGCCCAGATTCCGTCCGGATCGCGGAAGGTGGACAACCCCGATTCTTGCGATATACCGGCACCTGTCAGGATCACGATCGAGCCCGTCATGAAGCCGCACCCTAGCCAAAAGCCGCGCGCCGCGAAATCGGTTCTGTTCGTCTGCACCGGCAACATCTGCCGTTCGCCGACCGCCGAGGCCGTGCTGCGCGCGCATGCCG
>JAYRKO010000183.1:0-5697 GCA_041905745.1 Tagaea sp.
TTCCTGCCCGAGATGGCGCCGGGCGCGGATGCCGCGTTCCAGGCGGGGCTTGCCAACCGCAAGGCGGTGCTGGGCGTCGACCACGTGCAGCGTTCGCTGGCGGCGGCCGGGCCCTTCGCGCTGCCGTGGCAGGATTTCATCACCCGCACGGCGTGGGGCGAAACGTGGGGCGACCCGACGCTGCCGTGGAAGACGCGTTCGCTCGTCACGCTCGCCATGATGGTCGCGCTGGGTCGCGAGGCGGAATTCAAGCTGCACCTGAAACCGGCGCTGAAGAACGGCGTCAGCGCCAGGGAATTGCAGGCGCTGCTGCTGCACGCGGCCATCTATGCCGGCGTGCCGGCGGTCAACGGCGCCTTCGGCATGGTGCGCGAGGTGCTGGGCGATCTGCCGGACAAGGAACTGTCCGAGTGATCTTGCGCGCGGCACTGGCTGTCGGCCTTGCCGTTCTGGCGGCACCGCTTGCCTGTGCCGGCGAAGTCGAGACGGGCCTGCGCATGGAAAGTGCGGCACTCGGCCGTCCGCTCGAATTCGCGCTCTACCGGCCCGACGGACCGGCCAAGGGGTTGCCGGTCGTCTACCTGCTGCACGGCCGCGCGAGCGATCCCGACGAATGGCTGCGCATGGGCCATGTCCGCGCGACGGCCGACCGCCTGATCGCGGCCGGGCGCATTCCGCCGATGCTCATCGTGCTGCCGGACGGGGGCAATTCCTGGTGGGCCGATACGCCGCCTGGAAATGCCGGTGCGATCGAAACCGCAGTGGCCGACGAGCTGCCGGCGGCCGTCGAGCGCGCCTACGCCGCCAACCCGGCCCGCGCGGGCCGGGCGATCGCCGGCAATTCGATGGGCGGGTTCGGCGCGCTTCGCATCGCCTTCGGCCGCCCCGATCGCTATGCGGCCGTCGCGTCGATGAGCGGGGCCTTCTGGACGCGCATCAAGCCCGGCATGACGATCGACGCGGAGTTGGGGCAGCGCCTGCAACGCGTCTTTGCCGGTGCGTTCGGCGCGCCCTTCGACGTGGGTCGATTCCTGGCGGACGCGCCGCTCGCGCGTGCCGCGCGCGTTCCGGCCGAACTGCGCCCGCCCGTCTTTCTCACCGTCAGCAGCGGCGACCGGTTCCGGCTGGCCGAGGAGCAGGACACGGTCGAGAACGCGCTGCGCACCATGGGCTACGGCGTCGTTTCACGCACGACCGAAGGCGACCACGATTGGGGGACGTGGGAAGCGGCACTGCCCGACGTGCTCGTCTTTCTCGGCGGCTATCTTAAAGCGCGCTAGGCGAGCGTGCGGACCTGCGGTACGGCGACCGGCGCTTCGACGGCCTTCGAGACCACTGCGGCAGCTCGCGCCGGCCGCGCGGCACCGGCCTTCCACGGGGCGACCTTAACCCAGGCCGAGATACGCGCGATCGCATAGAGCGCGCCGATGCCGGCGATATTGACTGCGACCTGCATGGCGAAACCGTCGCCGAAAGCCGCGAACATGATGCCGCCGACATGGGCGAGCGCCATGCCTGCGAAAAAGACCGGCAGCGCCTGCCGGCCGATCTGGACGAGCGGCCACGCCAGACCGCTCGAAAGCATTTCATGCCGCCCGCGGACCGCCCAAAGCGCGACATAGGCCAGCGCCAGAAAATGCGCGTACTGGCGCAGGTCGAGATTGGGTTTGTGGGCGTGCGAATAGGCCCAAGCATGCAGATCGACGAGGACGGGCGACAGCGTATAGACCGCCGGGTGGATTGCGACCAGGCCGAACAGAAGATAGGCAAGGCAGGCCGCAAGCAGCCCGCGGTTTGGTGCCGGCGCTTCGATCCAGCCCCGCGACAGCGCGAAGCCGGTGAAGAACAGCAGCTGCCACGCAAGGGGATTGAAGCCCCAGCCGCGCCCGGCCGACGTGCCGGAATCGAAATTGAATCCGGTCGCCTGCACGAAGCTCCACAGCGCCACCGACAGCGCGATGACGAGACCGGGATGCAGACGCGCAAGCAGCATGACCAGCGGCACGCAGGCGAGCACGAGCATGTAGAGCGGCAGGATGTCGAAGTAGGTCGGCACGTAGTGCAGCGTCAGCAGGCCGACCAGCGTGCGGCCGGGGTCGGCGAAGAAATCACCGATGCCGAGATAGGCCGCGTAGTCGACGCCCCGTGTCGCGGCAAGGGCGCACATCGCGGCGCCGACGACGAAGAGGGCGGCGTTGACCGAATAAAGCTGCGCGCAGCGCCACGCGATGCGCGCTGTGCCCAGCCCGAACCCGTCGCGCAGGAACGTGCCGCCGAAAGCCATCGCGGCCGCATAGCCGGAAATGAAGACGAAGACGTGCGCGGCATCCGACAGGCCGAAGCGCGCCCAGATGATTTCGGCAAGCCAGTCGCCGGGTACGTGCGCCGTGAATATCGCGACGAGCGAAAGCCCGCGGAAGAAGTCGAGCCGGACGTCGCGTGGCTTCTTTGCGGGCGCCGGATTCATGCGGGATGGCCCGCGCGCGTCATGAACATCGTCGCGTAGCGCCCGACGACGGGCAGGCGCGCGGCGAAGGCGAGACCTTCCGCGCGCCGCAGCCACAAGAGCAGAAGCCCTGCGAACCAGACGGCGACGGCTTCCTTGAACAGCACGGCGCCGTCCTCGTACGGATCGATGCCGAGCGGCGAGACGACGTGGAAGAAGATGGCGCCGGTCATGATGCCGGCCGCAAAGGCGCCGCCGATCGACTGCGTGGGGCGGTAGAGGCACAGGAGCCCGGCGACCAGTTCCATCGAGCCCACGCCGATGCGCATGAACTTTTCGTGGCCCGGAAAACCCAGCCAGTCGGTCAGCACGGTGAACAGCCAGACGCTGCCTTCGTGGCCGAGAAACTTGTATTGCAGGTACCAGATGAAGACGTAGGCGATCCAGAGCGCCAGCGCCCACGGCAGCAGGCGTGCCAGCGGATTTCGCAATGATTCCATAGGTGATGCCCCCTGAGCGGGCGCCCGCAAGCGGACGCGTATGCCCGTCCGTTCGCAGCCTGCAGAGCAAACGTTACGCTCCTCCGGTCCCGGGGGCCCGAAGTGTCCGGTAACAACAGGTTGCAGACATTCAGCCGGGGCGGCGCTTTTCCCGGGCGATCGACACCAGACACAGCTCGGCGAACAGGATTTGCGCCGCGTTCTGGGCAGTTACGGTCGTGGCGTCGTACTGGGGTGCCACTTCGACGACGTCCGCGCCGATCACGTCGAGGCCGGCGAGACCGCGCACCATCGCCAGCGCCTCGCGCATCGAAAGGCCGCCGGATTCCGGCGTACCGGTTCCCGGGGCGTGCGACGGATCGAGCCCGTCGACGTCGAACGTGACGTAGACGGGCGCATCGCCCACGACCGCGCGCGCCTTGGCGATCACGGCCTCCACGCCCATGTGGTCGACGTCCTCGGCATGGATCACGGTCATGCCGCTCTCGTAGGAGAACTCCCACAGATATTCGGCCCCGCCGCGAATGCCGATCTGGATCGTGCGCTCCGGATCGAGCACGCCGTCGAGAACGGCCATGCGGAAGGGGGCGCCGTGATGGAACTTGGCGCCTTCGTAGGGCCCGCTCGTGTCGCAATGCGCGTCGAAATGCACCATCGCGACCGGGCGTTTCGCGCCGAGCGCCTTCAGGATCGGCAAGGTGATCGAATGATCGCCGCCCACCGAAAGGGGCGCGACGCTCGCGGCGGCGAGGCGGCCGTAAAATGCTTCGATATCGGCGTGGCAATCGGCAAGCGAGAAGCGCGAGCGCATCGGCACGTCGCCGATGTCGGCAACCTTCAGCTCCGACAGCGGCGTGCGCCGAAGAACGTGCTCGTAGGGGCCGATGCGTTCGACCCCGCGCACCGCGCGCGGGCCAAGCCGCGCGCCCGCGCGGTTCGTCACGCCCAGATCCATCGGCACGCCCACGAGGGCGGCGTCGAGCCCCGCGAGGTCGGCGTCGGAATGGACGGGGCGGAACGGCGCGCCGACGAAGGTGGCCGGGTCGGCGAACGGCCATTTGCGCCGGTCGGGCGACGTGAACACTGCCGCCGCGACCTTGGCGAAATGCGGATCGTGGATGTCGCCGCCTTGCGCGTCGCCGTAACGCTTGCGCAACGCTTTGAGCTTCGAACGATCCATCGATCCGCTCCTTCGCGAGCCTTACTTGCCTTCGTTCTCGGTCACGCGGCCGACATTGTTGGCCTGCAGCCCGTAGTTCGCGAGAATCTTCGCGTATTCGCCCTTCGCGATCAGGCGCTCGATCGCACCCTTGACCGCCTTGCGCAGCTGCTCGCCCTCGGGCGTCTTGTTGAAGGGCATGCCCGACAGCGATTCCGTGAAGGCCGTGCCGAGGATCGTATAGGTGTTGGGTTCCAGCTTCTGGAAATAGGGCAGCGTTTCGTTGCCCTGCACCGCGCCCTGGATGCGCTGGGTCTTGAGCTGCGTGCGCGCGTCGACCGAGCCTTCGGTGCCCACGACGTTGATGGCGGGCTTGCCCTTGGCCACGCAGTTGGCCGCACTCCATTCCTCGATCTGCTTGGGCCAGTTGGTCGAGCGGCTGGCGCCGACCGCCTTGCCGCAAAGGTCTTCCGGCGTCTTGATCGAGCCGGCCAGCGACTGCAGCGTGAAGAACTGCGCGCCCGACTTCATGTAGTCGACGAAGTCGGCCACTTCGCGGCGCCCGGGCAGGTCGCTCATGCCGGCGAGAACCGTGTCGACGCGCCCGGTCTGCATCGAGGGCAGCATCTGCGCGAAGGCGATTTCCTGCCACTCCGCCTTGAGGCCAAGCTCCTTGGCCACCGCCTCGCCGAGTTCGATGTCGAAGCCCGTGAGCTTGTCGCTCGCCGTGTCCTTGAAGGTGATCGGCGCGTAGTTGGGCATCGTCGCGATGACGAGCTTGCCGGCCTGCTTGACGCGCGCGGGCACGTCCTGGGCGGCGGCGGGAAGGGCGCAGGCCGCGAAGGCGGCGAGCGAGAAGGCGAGGGCGGAAAGACGACGCATCGGAGATCTCCTGTGTTGCGCTGGCTATATTACCGCAAGACGGCCGCGACGAAATCGCGGGTACGCGGATGGGTGGGGCGGGCGAGGACTTCTTCGGCGGTGCCGATTTCGACGAGCTTTCCGCGATCGAGGAAAGCGACGCGGCCCGCGACCTCGCGCGCGAAGCCCAGTTCGTGCGTGACGACGACCATCGTCATGCCGCCCTTGGCGAGGTCGCGCATGACCGACAGCACCTCGCCGACCAGTTCGGGATCGAGCGCGGAGGTCGGCTCGTCGAAAAGCATCAGCTTGGGGCGCATGGCGAGCGCGCGGGCGATCGCCACGCGCTGCTGCTGGCCGCCGGAAAGTTCGGACGGGTAGGCGTCGGCCTTGTCGGAGAGGCCCACGCGCGCGAGCAGCGCGACGGCCTCGTCCTTTGCTTCGCGCCGCGACCGGCCGAGCACCGTCACCGGTCCTTCGACGACGTTCTGCAATGCCGTCATGTGCTGGAACAGGTTGAAGCGCTGGAAGACCATGCCCGATGCGAGACGCTGGCGCGCGATCTCGCGGTCGGACAGTTCGTGCAGCGCGCCGCCGACCTGGCGGTAGCCGACGAGCTCGCCGTCGACCCAGATGGCGCCGGCGTCCGGCTTTTCGAGGTGGTTGATGCAGCGCAGGAAGGTCGACTTGCCGGACCCCGACGGCCCGATCGCGCACACGACCTCGCCCGG
>JAYRKO010000184.1:0-5681 GCA_041905745.1 Tagaea sp.
TTTGATGGTCGGAGCGGCGGGATTCGAACCCACGACCCCCAGTCCCCCAGACTGATGCGCTACCGGGCTGCGCTACGCTCCGTCGGACGTCGAGCACACTATATAGGTGCCCTCGGGGAAGGGCGGCTCGAACGGGCGCGGACTATGCCCGACCCTTCCGCCGGTTTCAACGGGCGGTTTTCAGCCGTTTTCCGAGGGCTTTAGGTGAAGCCGGCAGCAGCCGGACGCGCCCGGCTCCCATGTCCGGGCCGCGAACCCGATTCCGGCCGCACCGAAGCATCCGTTGTCGAACCGCCCGGCGATCCGGCACATCCGGGCCTGTTCGGCCTCCGTCAATCCGGCTTTCCGCCACGCATCCTGAAGCGGGCAACGACGCACCTCGATGCGAACGCTCCCGTCTGGCTCGTCGATCCGGTCGTGCAGGAACATCCGGCCGCCGTCGGGGCTGACGGCAAGGAAGGCATCCGCAACGGCCTTCGGCGTCGGCATTTCGAGACGCCCGAAAAGGGCCTTTCCCGCCGCTTCGCCGCGCCGCTCGATCGCAGCTGCGAGGGTCGCTGCCGCGCGGTCCGGGCCGATCTCGGCGGCGAACGCCCGATAGATCTCCCAATAGAGAAGTGCGCGGTTGGCGAACGCGTCTTCGAGCTGGCGGACAAGGATTTCGCGGTCGGTCGTCATGGAGCCTCCTGTCTGGCGATTCTAGCGGCCCGGCGAGCGCCGAAAAACGGCAGCTTCGCCCCGGCAGGAATTGCCGGGCGGCGGGGACGGGACGCCGGGATGCCCTCGCAACACATTGGAAAATTTGAATTTTACGGCTGGCACGTCGGCTGCTTAGTGGGATGCGGGCCCGTCAAAGGGCGCAACCAACCGGACCAACGGACCACGGACCATGGAAAACCCCTCTTACCTCGCGCTGTCGCACCAGAGCGCACTGCGCCGTCAGATGGAAACGGTCGCCAACAACCTGGCGAACGCCAACACGACCGGGTTCCGCGGCGAGCGTCTGCTTTTCGCGCAGTATCTCACCAACAAGGCCGGCAACCCCGGCATCGGCGGCGACGGCGCGCAGAAGCTGGCGTTCGTCGAAGGCATCGGCACCTACCGCGACATCCGGCCGGGCCAGGCGATCAAGACCGAAGCCCCGCTCGACCTGATGATCAACGGCAGCGCCTATTTCGTCGTCGATACGCCGGTCGGCCAGCGCTTCACCCGCGACGGCAACTTCCGCATCGACGCGAACGGCACGATCGTCAACGCCGAAGGCTTCGCGCTGATGGACCCGAACAACCAGCCGCTGCGCCTCAACGCGAACGAAACGAACATCGACGTCACCAAGCAGGGCGAGATCTACGCCGGCGGCAACCGCGTGGGCCGCATCCAGCTGGTTTCGTTCCCCGACGAGCAGGCGCTGACGCGACTGGGCGGCGGGCTTTACGCCAGCAAGGTCGACGCCGTCCCCGCCGATCCGAAGGCGGAAATCCATCAGGGCATGCTCGAAGGCTCGAACGTCGTCTCCATCAACGAGCTCACGCAGATGCTCGACATCGTTCGCCGCTACGAATCGGCCCAACGCATCCTCGACACCGAACACGAACGCGCGAGCAAGGCGATCGAACGCCTCGCGCGCGTCGCCTGAAACAGCTGACCAGGAGTTAGACCCATGCGCTCCCTCAACACCGCCGCGACGGGCATGCTGGCCCAGCAGCTCAACGTCGAAGTCATCTCGAACAACATCGCCAACCTCAACACGACCGGCTTCAAGCGCCAGCGTGCGGAGTTCCAGGACCTCCTCTACCAGGGCCAGCGCCGCGCGGGCACCGCCGCGTCGGACGCCGGCGGCACGGTCCCGGCCGGCATCCAGATCGGCCTCGGCGTCAAGCCGACGGCGGTCTACCGCATCCACGAGCAGGGCTCGCTGCTGAAGACCGACAACTCGCTCGATCTCGCCATCCAGGGCCGCGGCTTCTTCCAGGTGACGCTGCCCACCGGCGAAACGGCCTATACCCGCGCCGGTTCGCTGCAGCTCAACAACCAGGGCACGATCGTGACCGCCGACGGGTTCCCCGTCGTCGGCCCCGGCCAGATCCCGCAGACGGCCACGAGCATCTCGGTCAACCAGTCGGGCCAGGTGTTCGTCCAGCTGCCCGGCCAGAACACCGCCCAGCAGGTCGGCCAGTTCACGATGGCGACGTTCGTCAACGAAGCCGGCCTCCTGCCGATCGGCAACACGAGCTTCATGCCCACGGCCGCCTCGGGCGACGCGGTGACCGGCACGGCCGGCACGGCCGGCGTCGGCACGCTGCAGCAGGGCTTCGTCGAAAGCTCGAACGTGAACGCCGTCAACGAAATCACGACGCTCATCACGGCCCAGCGCGCCTACGAGATGAACTCGAAGGTCATCCAGGCCTCCGACCAGATGCTCAACGTCGTGAACCAACTGCGCTGAGGACAGACGTCCTTCCGGAGTACGCGCCATGAAGTCGTTCGCCCTTCTCCTCGCCTTTCTCGCCGCCGCGATCGTCGCGGCCGCCACGCCGGCGCCCGCGCAGAGCCTGCGCACCGACGTCGTCATGGTCGAGAGCGATCTCGTCAAGCTGTCGGACCTGTTCGAAGGCGTGACGAACGACCGCCCCGTCCTGCGCGCCCCGGCGCCGGGCCGCCGCGCCTCGGTCGAAATCCAGCAGCTGATGGAGATCGCGCGCGCCAACGGCGTCGCCTGGCGCCCGCAGACGCGCTTCGACCGCGTGCTCGTCGAGCGCATGGGCAAGACGCTCGACCAGAACGACATCCTGCCGGCCCTGCGCCGCGCGCTCGAAACCGAAGGCGTGCGCGCCAGCGACGAGATCGACCTGGGCAGCCGCTCGGTCTCGATCTCGCTGCCGCTCGACGCGCCGGCCGATCTCGACGTCCGCCAGATCCAGTACGACCGCAACACCGGCCGCTTCATGGCCACGCTGCTCGCCGGCGGCAACCACCCCGGCGCCCAGCGCGCCACGATCCAGGGCCGCGTCTTCGCCACCGCCCGCCTGCCCGTCCTGCGCCGCACGATCGCGGCCGGCGAGACGATCCGCGCCAACGACATCGAGATGGCGCAGGTCCGCGAAGACGCCGCGCGCCGCGACCTGATCTCGAACCCCGACAAGCTCGTCGGCCTGACGGCCCGCCAGCGCCTGCGCGAACGCGAGCCGGTGCGCGAGATCGACGTGCGCCCCGCCACGCTCGTGGCCCGCAACGGCAACGTCACGATCGTGCTGCAGTTCGGCAACATGAGCCTCACCGCCCAGGGCCGCGCCGTCGAGGACGGCGCCAAGGGCGACACGATCCGCGTCCTCAACACGACCTCGAACCGCCAGGTCGAGGGCATCGTCGTGGCGCCCGATACGGTCTCCGTGTCGATCGGCCCGCGCCTCGCCGCCCTCGCACCGCAGTGAACGAACGCCAGAACGCAACGGAGTCCGCCATGAAGTCCCTCGCCCGCCTCGCGCTCGTCGCCCTCGCCGCATCGAGCCTCGCCGCCTGCGGCAACACGCTCGAGCGTCTTTCCGAACTGGGTCAGGGTCCGGCGCTGTCCCCGATCAAGAACCCGGCCGAGACGAACCAGAAGATCACGATGCCCACGCCCGCCCGTCTCGACGACGACAGCCGCGGCGGCGCCTCGCTTTGGCGCACGGGCGCCCGGCAGTTCTTCAAGGACAACCGCGCCAGCCAGGTCGGCGACATCGTGACGGTCATCGTCGACATCACGAACGAAAGCGCGGACTTCTCCAACACGTCGACCCGCAGCCGCACGAATTCGGAATCGGCCGACGTCAGTTCGCAGTTCCTGGGCTACGGCACGCAGTCGCTGATCGAGCGCCTGCCCGGCAACAACCGCACGCCGATGACCGGCACCAGCACGGCCAACCCGCTGTCGCTGGGCGGACTCAGCTCGGCCACGTCGAACAACGGCACGGGCCGCATCCAGCGGTCGGAAACGGTCTCGCTGCGCGTCGCGGCCGTCATCACTCAGGTGCTGCCGAACGGCAACTTCGTCGTCTCGGCCACGCAGGAGGTCCGGGTCAATTTCGAGGCCCGGATGCTCAAGCTCGCCGGCGTGATCCGGCCGCAGGACATCACTTCGGCGAATACAATCAAGCAGGACCAGTTGGCCGAAGCCCGCATCGCCTACGGCGGCAAGGGTCAGATGACCGACTTCCAGCAGCCGCGTTGGGGCCAGCAGCTGTTCGACATCATCTCCCCGTTCTGACCGGAACGGACGACCCCCAGACGAGAAACCCTCCGCCGGCGACGGCGGGGGGTTTCTACATTTTGTGCAACACACTAGTTATGGTTACTGGTTAGAAATTACGCGCTACATATTATAAACATTTGACATTTGCAAAATGCTTCGCAAAATATTGCGCCATGGACCGTACAGATTATGCCCTCCTCGAGGCGCTCCAAGACGACGCCCGCGCGTCGCTTGCCGAACTCGGCCGCAAGATCGGCCTTTCGATTTCAGCCACCAACGAACGCGTGAAGAAGCTCGTCACCGGCGGCATCGTCCGCGGCTGGTTCGTCCGGCTCGACGCGGACCGGCTCGGGTATCCGGTTCTGGCGTTCGTGTCGGTTTCGACCGACCGGCCGGACAGTGCGGGCGGGTTCATCGCCGCGATGAAGGACGTTCCCGAGGTGCAGGAGTGCCATCAGGTCGAAGGCGCCTGGAACTTCGTGCTGAAGGTCCGCGCGCGCGACGCTGCCCACCTGGAGACGCTCGTGGCGCGCCAGATCAAGGCCGTACCGGGCGTCACGGGCACGCAGACGACCGTCGTGCAGCGCTCGCCGAAGGACGGCCAGTACATCCCCTGCCTGCCGCAGATCGCCGAACCCCAGCCCGCGCTCGCGCAGGCCTGAGCGGAAGAAACGAAGGGCCGGAAACGAAGCGGGCGCCTCGCGGCGCCCGTTTCTTTTTCAGTCCTCGCGCTGCATGCGCTCCATTCGTTCGTGGCGCTCCTGCGCCTCGATCGAGAGCGTCGCGATCGGGCGGGCGTCGAGACGCTTGATCCCGATCGGATCCCCCGTCTCCTCGCAATAGCCGTACGAGCCGTCGTCGATGCGGCGCAGGGCCGCGTCGATCTTGCCAATCAGCTTGCGCTCGCGATCGCGGGTGCGCAGCTCGGTGAAACGGTCGGTCTCGGTCGAGGCGCGATCGGTGACGTCGGCCTCGGGCACCGTTTCTTCCTGGAGGTGCTGGAGGGTCTCGGTCGAGTCCTTCAGCAGGTCCGCACGCCAGCCCAGAAGCTTCTGGCGGAAATATTCCCGCATCAGCGGGTTCATGAACTCTTCGTCTTCGGAGGGCCGATAGTCGGGCGGCAACAAGGGATACGACATCGCTTCCTCGTTCGCGGGACTGGCTGGCACCGCCGGCACTTTCGGCGCTGCTGCAACTGCGGGTGCGGGTGCTGGCGCTGGTTTGGCTTTTTGTTTCGGCACGGCTTCTACCGGAATACCCCAAGGTTACGCAAGCGCGACTCGGGGGCTTTCCGAGTGCGCGCCGCCCTGTTCGACGCGGGAGCAAATAGCGCGCCGCGCGGGAAAATTCACATGATTTTTGAAGGTCAGCGCGAGATGTCGAGCTTTGCGAGTTCGACGGCCGCGCGAAGCTCGATTTCGCCCATGATTTCGCGCAACCGCGGGTCGGC
>JAYRKO010000185.1:0-5678 GCA_041905745.1 Tagaea sp.
GTGCCGTAGAGGATCTCGTTTTCGAGGATCAGCACCGGGTTGGGATCGCGGATCGCCGCCTTGATGAGACCCTTGTGGTCGGCGGCCGACCACGGCGAAACGACCTTCAGGCCCGGGCAGTGCGCGTACCACGACGCGTAGCACTGCGAATGCTGCGCGGCCACGCGGCTCGCCGCGCCGTTGGGCCCGCGGAACACGATGGGGCAGCCCATCTGGCCGCCGGACATGTAGAGCGTCTTGGCGGCCGAATTGATGATGTGGTCGATCGCCTGCATCGAAAAGTTCCACGTCATGAACTCGACGATGGGGCGCAGCCCCATGAAGCCCGCACCCACCGCGAGGCCGGCGAAGCCGATCTCGGTGATCGGCGTGTCGACGACGCGCCGCGCGCCGAATTCCTGCAGCAGCCCCTGCGAAACCTTGTAGGCGCCCTGGTACTCGGCGACTTCCTCGCCCAGCAGGAACACGTTTTCGTCGCGGCGCATTTCCTCGGCCATGCCGTCGCGCAGTGCTTCGCGCACCGTCATGGTCTTGGTCTCGCCCATGTCGGGCTCGGCCGCCTGCACGCTCGCCGTCGCGGCGACGATCGCGGGTGCTGCGGGTGCGGCTGCCGCCGCGACGGGTGCTGCCACGGCCGGCGCGGGAGCCGCCGCCGACACGCTTTCGCCCTCGGCCGCGATCAGCGCGATGACGGCGTTGACCTTCACGCCCTCGGTGCCGCCGGGGACGACGATCTTGGCGAGAACGCCCTCGTCGACCGCCTCGACCTCCATCGTCGCCTTGTCGGTCTCGATTTCGCACAGCACCTGGCCCGACTTCACGACGTCGCCTTCGGCCTTCAGCCAGCGGGCGATCTTGCCTTCCGTCATCGTCGGCGAGAGCGCCGGCATCAGAACATTGATCGGCATATCGGCAACTCCCTCAGCGCACTTCGAGCAGGACGTCGGTGAACAGTTCCGAGACCGGCGGTTCGGGGCTGTTCTGCGCGAACTCGGCCGCCTTGGTCGCGATGTCCTTCACTTCGCGGTCGACCGCCTTCAGCGCCGCCTCGTCGGCGAAGCCGCCTTCCAGCAGGAACTTGGCGTGGCTGTCGATCGGATCGTGCTGGGTGCGCATCTTCTCGACTTCTTCCTTCTGCCTGTACTTGGCCGGGTCCGACATCGAGTGGCCGCGATAGCGGTAGGTCTGCATTTCGAGGATGTACGGCCCCTTCGTGCGCGCGTGCTCGACCGCGCGCAGGCCCGCCGCGCGCACCGAGAGCACGTTCATGCCGTCGACCGCCTCGCCCGGGATGCCGTGCGCCGCGCCGCGATGGTAGAAATCGGTCGTCGCCGACGCGCGCTCGATCGCCGTGCCCATGCCGTAGCGGTTGTTCTCGATGATGAAGACCACGGGCAGCTTCCAGAGCTGCGCCATGTTGAAGCTCTCGTAGACCTGGCCCTGGTTGACCGCGCCGTCGCCCATGTAGGTGAGGCTGACGTTCGTTTCGCCGCGATACTTCGACGCGAAGGCGAGGCCCGTCCCCAGCGGCACCTGCGCGCCGACGATGCCGTGCCCGCCGTAGAAATTCTTCTCCTTCGAGAACATGTGCATCGAGCCACCCTTGCCCTTCGAGTAGCCGCCGATGCGCCCCGTCAATTCCGCCATGACGCCGCCCGGTTCCATGCCGCAGGCGAGCATGTGGCCGTGGTCGCGATAGCTGGTGATGACGGCGTCCTTGGACGTGATCGTCGACTGCATGCCGACGACGACCGCTTCCTGCCCGATGTAGAGATGGCAGAAGCCGCCGATCAGCCCCATGCCGTACATCTGCCCCGCCTTTTCCTCGAACCGGCGGATCAAAAGCATGTCGCGATAGTATTTGAGGAGCTCGCTGGCTTCCGGCACGTTCTCTTCGGTTTTCGATTTCTTCTTCGGCGGTGTGGGTGCCATGTTCACTCCCTCGCACGCGGACGGTTGCCTTGTGGGGGCGAGCTAACCTGCCGGAGGTCGATTTTGCAATCCTAGGAGACCATCACTTTGTTGATATAGCTTATAAAAATTTGTTTTAACTGAAATTAAGTTAATCTATCGCAGCGCAATAATATTTCGCCGATTTCGAGAAGTCGGGATGCGGATTCACACGGCGGGCAAAGCATTTGCCGACGCTCGCCCGCTGCCTTCGCAAGCGCGAACGATACCGCCCGCCGCCGATCGCTACGCATCGCGCGTGCGACCCACTACACTCGGTTCCGCACATGGATCGTTTCGTCACACTGCGAACATTCGTCTCCGTCGTTAACGGCGGGTCCTTCGCCAACGCCGCGCGCAAGCTCGGTCTCTCGCGCGCCATGGCGACCAAACACATCCAGACGCTCGAAGAGCATTTGGGCGTGCGGCTTCTCAACCGCACGACGCGCCGCCTTGCGCTGACCGAGGCCGGCCGCGCCTTCCACGCGCGCGCCGAACGGATCCTTGCGGATCTCGAAGAGGCGGAAAACGCCGTGGGCGACGTCCACGCGCAGCCCAAAGGGCTGCTGCGCGTCGCCGCCCCCATGTCGTTCGGCGTCGAGCACCTCTCGCCCGCGATCGCGGATTTCATGTGCGAATGCCCGGAAATGGCGATCGAACTGTCGCTCAACGACCGCGTGGTCGACCTGATCGACGAAGGCCTCGACATCGCCGTGCGCATCGGCCGTCTTGCGGACTCCTCGCTCATCGCCAAGCGGCTGACGACCGCACGCTTCGCGGTGGCCGCGTCGGCCGACTATCTCGCGCGGCGCGGCTCGCCCAAGGAGCCCGAAGATCTCGTCAAGCACGACTGCCTCGAATACACGCTGTCGAGCCGCGGGGGCGACTGGGTGTTCGTGGGCCCCAGCGGCGCGGTGCGCGCGGTACGCGCATCGGGGCCGCTCAAGGCCAACAACGGCGAAGCGCTGCTGGCCGCTGCGATGGCCGGTCGGGGCATCGTCTACCTGCCCACCTTCATGATCGGCCCCACGCTCGCTTCCGGAAAGCTCGTGCCGCTGTTCGGCGGCGACTGGCAGCCGGAAGAACTGGCGATCTCCGCCGTCTATCCGCCCACGCGCCATCTTTCCGCGAAAGTGCGCCGGTTCGTGGATTTCCTAACCGAGCGCTTCGCCGATCCGCCGTGGGACAAGTGGGAACGCGGCGCTCGGTCGAAGCCGGGACGTCGGCGATAGTTCGAAATTCGGAAACTATCATTTAAAAAATAACCGGATTATCAATCCACGCGATCCGACGCATCTTCGCCGGGTATTCGACGCGGAAGACGGCTTTTCCGCGCCGCCAACCCCAACGGAGTTTCCCCCATGCCCGCCAAC
This sequence comes from Tagaea sp., assembly GCA_041905745.1. GTDB lineage: Bacteria > Pseudomonadota > Alphaproteobacteria > CACIAM-22H2 > CACIAM-22H2 > Tagaea. The sequence continues at coordinate 3,324 of JAYRKO010000185.1, forward strand.
AGCCAGACCCAGCTTGCCGCCCTCCTCCTGCGCGTCGCCCTCGGCGCGATGTTCCTCGCCCATGCCGGCCTCAAGGTGTTCGTATTCACGATCCCCGGCACGGTGCAGTTCTTCGAATCGATCGGCTATCCGGGCTTCTTCGCCCATCTCGTGATCCTCGCCGAGGCGCTCGGCGGCGTGGCGCTGATCCTCGGCGTGCAGGTCCGCCTCGTCGCCGCCGGCCTCATCCCGGTGCTGATCGGCGCCACGATCCAGCACGCGGGCAACGGCTGGATGTTCGCCTCGCCCAACGGCGGCTGGGAATTCCCCGCCTTCTGGACGGTCGCGCTCGCCGTGCAGGCGCTGCTGGGAGCGGGCGCCTTCGCGCTGCGCCTGCCCTTCCTGCCCGAGATCGGCGAACCGAAGTCGCTCGCGGCCTGATCCCGGTTCCGGACGCGAAGCGGCCGGCCATCCCGCAACGGGACGCGCCGGCCGCTTTCGTTTGCGGCATTTACATTTCGCGCACGCGCGGTGCTATGTTCCCCGTCGCCAATAAAAACCCGATACGAGGAACGCTCCGATGAAACTGCTGCGCTACGGCCCGCCGGGCCAGGAAAAGCCCGGAATGATCGACGCCCAGGGCAAGATCCGCGATCTCTCGCAGGTCTGCCACGACATCGCCGGCGCCACGATCACGCCCGAGGGTCTCGCGCGCCTTTCCAAGATCGATCCTGCCAGCCTGCCCCTCGTCGAAGGCAATCCGCGCATCGGCGCGTGCGTGGGCGGCATCGGCAAGTTCATGTGCATCGGCCTCAACTACTCCGATCACGCCGCGGAAACGGGCGCCACCGTGCCGCCCGAACCCGTGCTGTTCATGAAGGCGACCAGCGCGGTCGTGGGGCCCAACGACGCGGTGATCATCCCGCGCAAGTCGGTCAAGACCGACTGGGAAGTCGAGCTGGGCGTCGTCATCGGCAAGCCCGGCAAGTACATCGCCGAAAAGGACGCGTTCGACCACGTCGCCGGCTACTGCGTCATCAACGACGTGTCGGAGCGCGAGTTCCAGATCGAACGCGCCGGCCAGTGGGACAAGGGCAAGGGCTGCGACACGTTCGGCCCGACCGGCCCGTGGCTCGTCACCAAGGACGAAGTGCCCGACCCGCAGAACCTGTCGATGTGGCTCGAGGTCGACGGCAAGCGCTATCAGGACGGCAGCACGAAGACGATGGTCTACGGCGTGCGCCACCTGATTTCGTACCTGTCGCAGTTCTTCACGCTGCACACGGGCGACGTCATTTCGACCGGCACGCCGCCGGGCGTGGGCCTCGGCCAGAAGCCGCCGGTCTTCCTGAAGGCCGGGCAGACGATGAAGCTCGGCATCCAGGGGCTGGGCACGCAGACCCAGCGCACCATCGCCGACGCGTAAAGCGCCGCCGGCGGTCAGGCGGCGCGCACGCGCTCGCGCGGCAGGAAGAGCCGCGCGAGCGTGCCGCGCCCCGGCTCGCTTTCCAAAGTCAGCGCGCCATCGTGCAGTTCGGCGAAGGCGCGCGCCAGCGGCAGGCCCAGCCCGGTATCGTGGCGCTGGCGCGCCTGCACGCTCGAAGCCGTCTCGAACGGGCGCAGCGCGCGCTCGATATCCTCCGGCGTCATTCCGGGCCCTCTGTCGGCGACGACGAATTCGACGCCGCCGTCGCCGGACAGCGTGCACTTGAACTCCACGCGGCGATCCTCGCCCGCGAACTTTATGGCGTTGATGGTCAGGTTCAGCAGGATCTGCACGAGCGATCGGCGATCGCCGTGGATCGTCAGCGCCGGCACGTCGCCGCGCTCGATCCGCACGCCCTCGTGCGCCGCGCGCGCCGAAGCGAGACGGCACGTCGCCTCGACGAGATCGGCGGCGTCCACTTCGGCGGCGTCCAACGTCCACTTGCCGGCCTCGACCTTCGCGAGGTCGAGGACGTTGTTGACGACCGAAAGCAGGTGCTCGGCGCTGTAGAGGATGTCGGCCGCGTAGTCGCGATAGCGCAGCTGACCCACCGGCCCCAGAGTCTCGTTCGAAATCATCTGCGAAAAGCCGATGATCGCGTTGAGCGGCGTGCGGATCTCGTGGCTCATGTGCGCGAGGAATTCGGATTTGCGCCGGCTCGCGTCGAGGGCGGCTTCACGCTGCTCGGCCGCGATCGTCGCCTGCGATTGCGCGCGCACGCGCTCGGAATGCTCGCGCGCGCGTCTGCGCGACAGCGCGGCCAATGCAAGGATCAGTGCGGCGACCACCGTTGCCGCCGCCAGCATGGCATTGCGCCGCTGCGCCCATGCCGCAAGCAGGTTGTCGCGGTCGAACGCCACCTCGACGAGGACGGGCGCGGCACTCGCCCG
>JAYRKO010000186.1:0-5670 GCA_041905745.1 Tagaea sp.
CGCGCGAGCCTCGAGGGGAGCGGCGCTTGCGCGGCCTTCCTTCCCTCGTCCCTCGCAGCCTGTCCGCCGGCCGCGGGTTCCTGGGCCACCTGGGCCCGCCCCGCCGTCGCCGCCGGACCTGCCGGCCCCTTGCGGGACCCTCGCAGCTCCGACCGTCGGTCCGATCCCCGCACGCGCGCGGATCCGTCGACGCCGTCCCCTCGTCCCGTCGACCGCCGCCCCAGGAGGCTGCGCCCGCCGTCGCGAAGGGAATGGAGTTGCCGCGTTCCGTCCGGCTTGCGCCGACCGCCCCGCGACCGCTCCGGAAGCGCGCCGCCGTCCCGTCCTTCCCGCGCCGTCCGCCTTTCGGCGGCGGCCCCTGCCAGTGGATCGCACCGCAGCTACGGGTGCGTCGGAGAAGGATCGAACCGGCCTTGTCGCTTCCTCGCTTTCACTTACCGAGGTGAAGGGTCTCAAACCCGCGCAATGCCGCCAACGCGAATCGACATGGCTCGCGCCAGAATCTTGTTGATCGATTCCGCGCTTGATCACATTCCGCACACACGCCTTCCACAGCTCTATCCACAGTGCATGTGCGCTGCGAAACGTTCGCGCGTGCGGTAAGCGCTTCGCGAAAAACGCCGAACCCTTCAATTGACGGGCGCGGGGTCAGGGTCTAAATCCTTTGATCGCCGGGACGCGTTTCGCCAAGGCCGCCGACGAGCGGCCGCGCCGCAAGCAAGACCGAGGGGCCATGGCCGCAGAATCCAAAGGTACCGCCAATCCGCATCCGCGACCGCTGTCGCCGCACCTGCAGGTCTACCGCCCGCAGATGACGTCGATCATGTCGATCACGCACCGCGCCACGGGCGTGGCGCTGTCGGTCGGCACGCTGCTGCTGGTGTGCTGGCTCGTCGCGGCGGCCACCGGACCGGCCGCGTTCGACGCGGTCAACGCGTTCATCGGCTCGGGCCTCGGCCGCTTGCTGATGTTCGGCTGGTCGGTGGCGCTTTTCTACCATCTCGCCAACGGCATCCGGCACCTGTTCTGGGACGCGGGCTGCGGCTTCGAGTTGAAGGCCGCCGAGAAGTCCGGCTGGCTCGTCATCGCGTTCACGATCGCGGCCACGTTGCTCGCCTGGGCGCTGGGCCTCGCTTCCGCGGGAGGGCGCTGAAATGGCCGCACCGGGAAAATCGCTCCGTTCGTCGCTGGGCCGCGTGCGCGGCCTCGGTTCGGCCAAGGACGGCACCGCGCACTGGTGGGCGCAGCGCACCACGGCCATCGCACTGGTGCCGCTCGTCGTGTGGTTCGTCGTGTCGGTCATCGCGCATGCCGGCGCGCCGCACGCCGAGGTGAAGGCGTGGCTGGGCCAGCCCGTCGTCGCGGTGCTGACGGTGGCGCTCGTCGTCGCGATGTTCCAGCACGCGCGCCTCGGCCTGCAGGTCGTCGTCGAGGACTATGTCCATGTCGAGGGTGTGAAGATCGCGCTGCTGCTGGCGATCAACGCCGCCGCCCTGCTGTTCGGCGGCTTCGCCGTCTTCTCGATCCTCAAGCTCGCTTTCGGAGGCTGAACACCATGCCCGACGCTTCGAGCGGCCCTGCGATGGGCGGCCAGGCCTACAAGGTCATCGACCATGTCTACGACGTCGTCGTCGTGGGCGCGGGCGGTGCGGGCCTGCGCGCGACGTTCGGCATGGCGGCCAAGGGTCTCAAGACCGCCTGCATCTCGAAGGTGTTCCCCACGCGCAGCCACACGGTTGCCGCACAGGGCGGCATCTCGGCGGCGCTGGGCAACATGGGCCCCGACGACTGGCGCTGGCACATGTACGACACGGTCAAGGGTTCCGACTGGCTCGGCGACCAGGACTCGATCGAGTACATGTGCAAGGAAGCCATCCCGGCGATCATCGAACTCGAGCATTACGGCGTGCCGTTCAGCCGCACGGAAGCGGGCAAGATCTACCAGCGCCCGTTCGGCGGCATGACGACCGACTACGGCAAGGGCGTGGCGCAGCGCACGTGCGCGGCCGCCGACCGCACCGGCCACGCGATCCTGCACACGCTCTACCAGCAGAGCCTCAAGAACAACGCCGAGTTCTTCATCGAGTATTTCGCGCTCGACCTCATCATGGACGACGAGGGCCAGTGCCGCGGCGTCATGGCGTGGAACCTGCTCGACGGCACGCTGCACCGCTTCACCGCGCACGTGGTGGCGCTCGCCACGGGCGGCTATGGGCGCGCGTATTTCTCGGCCACCTCCGCGCACACCTGCACGGGCGACGGCAACGCGATGGCGCTGCGCGCCGGCCTGCCGCTGCAGGACATGGAATTCATCCAGTTCCACCCGACCGGCATCTACGGGGCGGGCTGCCTCATCACCGAAGGTTCGCGCGGCGAGGGTGGCTATCTCACCAACTCCAACGGCGAGCGCTTCATGGAGCGCTACGCGCCGTCGGCCAAGGACCTCGCCTCGCGCGACGTCGTCAGCCGCGCGATGACGATGGAGATCCGCGAAGGCCGCGGCGTGGGCGAGCACAAGGACCACATCCACCTGCACCTCGAGCATCTCGACGCCAAGCTCTTGCACGAGCGCCTGCCCGGCATCTCGGAAACCGCGAAGATCTTCGCGGGCGTCGACGTGACGAAGGAACCGATCCCGGTGCTGCCGACCGTCCACTACAACATGGGCGGCATCCCGACGAACCACCGCTGCGAAGTCGTCACCATGAAGAACGGCTCGGCCACCGTCGTGCCGGGCCTGATGGCGATCGGCGAGGCGGCGTGCGTGTCGGTGCACGGCGCCAACCGCCTCGGCTCGAATTCGCTGCTCGACCTCGTCGTGTTCGGGCGCGCGGCCGCCATCCGCGCGGCGGAAGTCGTGCAGCCCGGCAAGCCGCACAAGCCGCTGCCCAAGGGTGCGGGCGACGCATGCCTCGCGCGCTTCGACAAGCTGCGCCACGCCAAGGGCCCCGCGCCCACGGCCGCACTTCGCGCCGAGATGCAGCGCATCATGCAGAACAACTGCGCGGTCTACCGCACCGGCGACGTGCTGGCCGAAGGCTCGAAGCTCATCGCCAAGACCTTCGCCAAGAGCGGCGACATCGGCGTGTCCGACCGCTCGCTCGTGTGGAACTCCGACCTCGTCGAGACGCTGGAGTACGACAACCTGATCGCCCAGGCCGTCGTCACGCTCGAAAGCGCGCTCAACCGCAAGGAAAGCCGCGGCGCGCACGCCCGCGAGGACTTCCCCGAGCGCGACGACAAGGAATGGATGAAGCACACGATCGCGTGGCTCGACTCGAAGGGGAAGGTGGACTTCGCCTACCGCCCCGTCGTGCTCACCTCGCTCACCAACGAAGTGCAGTCCTTCCCGCCCAAGGCGCGCGTCTACTGAGAGGTACCGGAACGATGGCCGAATTCTCGCTTCCCGCGAACTCGACGGTCCAGACCGGCAAGACGTTTCCGCCGCCGGCGGGCGCCAAGCGGACCAAGACGTTCAAGATCTACCGCTGGGACCCGGACACGGGCGCCAATCCGCGCGTCGACACCTACACGCTCGATCTCGACAAGACCGCGCCGATGGTTCTCGACGCGCTGATCAAGATCAAGAACGAGATCGACCCGACGCTGACCTTCCGCCGCTCGTGCCGCGAAGGCGTGTGCGGTTCGTGCGCGATGAACATCGACGGCACGAACACGCTCGCCTGCACCAAGGGCATCGACGAGTGCGAAGGCGACGTGAAGATCTATCCGCTGCCGCACATGCCCGTCGTCAAGGACCTGGTGCCGGACCTGACGCAGGCCTACGCGCAGCTGCGCTCGGTCGAGCCGTGGTTGAAGAGCGAGACGCCGCCGCCCGACCGCGAGCGTCCGCAGAGCCCGCAGGAACGCCAGAAGCTCGACGGGCTGTGGGAGTGCATCTTGTGCTTCTGCTGCTCGACCTCGTGCCCCAGCTACTGGTGGAACGGCGACCGCTATCTCGGCCCCGCCGTGCTGCTGCAGGCCTATCGCTGGATCGCGGACAGCCGCGACGAGGCGGCGGGCGAACGGCTCGACAATCTCGAGGATCCGTTCCGGCTCTACCGCTGCCACACGATCATGAACTGCACGAAGACGTGCCCGAAGGGGCTCAACCCCGCCAAGGCCATCGGCGAGATCAAGAAGCTGATGGTCGCGCGCAAATAGGCGCGGGGCGTTGAACTACCTGATCGTCTTCGTCGGGGCCGGCATCGGCGGATCGGTGCGCCACGCGGTCAACGTCTACGCGCCGCGCCTGTTCGGCACGGCGTTTCCCTACGGCACGATGGCGATCAACATCGCGGGCTCGCTCGTCATGGGGCTGGTCGCGGGCTGGTTCGCCTATCGCGGCGACGCCCCGCAGGGTGCAAGGCTGTTCCTGGCGACGGGGATCCTGGGCGGCTTCACGACGTTCTCCGCCTTCTCGCTCGACTTCGCGATGCTGTTCGAGCGCGGCGCGTTTGCCGACGCGGCGATCTACGCGGGCGTATCGGTCGCGGGCGCGCTGCTGGCGCTGTTCGCGGGGCTGTGGATCGCGCGCGCCGCGTTCTGAGCGCGGAATCGCAGACACCGGAAACGCGAAGGGCGGAACCGGTTTCCCGGTCCCGCCCTTCGTGCGTCGGCGTTATGCCGCGGCCTCAGTACGCTTCGGTGTTCGAAGGCGGATGGGCGCGCGCGGAACCGTCTTCGGCGAGCATCTGCAGGCCGGCGACGAAGAGGGTGAGGGCGAGAATCGCGAGGGCGAAATAGCGCACGTTCGTTGACCCGGACGAGGTTAGGGGTAGCGGACCAGCTTCCACACGCAGGACTTCTTGTTGAAGTCCGGCATGCGCGCACCCTTCGGGAACGACGAACGACCCGACGGCGTGCCCTGGCTTTCCCAGATCCCGCTTTCCGGGCAGCTCTGGCCGGTGACGACCATCGTGCCGATCGGCATCTTGTTCGAGGCAGCGGCGGCGCCGGGCTTTCCGGGCATGCCGGGTCGGGGTGGCAGTGGCGGCATCTCTTTCCTCTGGCGGCCGAACAGCATGGGCCTTCCTTGGTATCACCGAACGTTGCGCCGGAATTAAGGCGTCGGTTCCGTCCCGAAGTGCCCGAATGGCGTGCGTCCGCTCTTGCACCGTCAGATAGGATAGATTCGCGTAACGCACAACATCCAAGCGAATGTCATGAATATTATACCAGAATCGTTAATTGGTCAACTGAGCGAACGACCCTAAATTATTGATAATCAATACAATTGTCGTCAGGTCCGAAGATTGCGCTTTTTTGGAACGGAATATTTGCGGGGGAGCAGGGCATCGACGGGCACCCCGACCGGGCCATCTTCGCCCGGCACGATCACGCGCGAGGCCGGTGCGAAATCCGCCAGCATTTCCCGGCAGATGCCGCACGGGCTGACGATCCGGATCGTCCGGTCGGCCTCGGCCGGCCGGGGGTGGCGGACCGACACGATGGCCGAAATGTCGCTCTCCCCCTCCGCAATGGCGCGGCCCAGCGCCACCGCTTCGGCGCAGACCGACGCGCGGCCCACATACGTATCGAGATGCACGGCCGTGTAGACGCGCCCCGACCGGGTGCGCAGCGCCGAGCCGATATGGTGGCGGTTCTCGGCATAGAGCCGCGCGATCGCCGCGCGCGCTTCCTCGACCAGCGCCAGGTCCTCGGCCGTGG
>JAYRKO010000187.1:0-5654 GCA_041905745.1 Tagaea sp.
CGACGTCCGTTCCGAAGACAAGGGCGCACGGAACGAGGAAGGCTGCGGCGCATCCGGCGGCGTATTTTCCGTAGTGCGCGTGCCAGGCGTGCGCGAACAGGATCGGGCCGAGTGCGATGCCGGCAAGGATTGCGGCGAACGGGATCAGCCACGGAAAACCGAGTGCGGTGCCGTCGACATGCGGGGCGCCCTCGATGGCAGCCCATGCTGCCGACGCACTACATTCGACATACAACAGCACGCCGACGGAAATTGCTTTGCGACACTTCGGATCCATACGGGAGCGAGTATGGCGGCAGGCTCGGGCATTGCAAGCTGTGACCGGTACGTCTTACCATCGTAAATGGAGGCAACATCCGGCATGGCGACACGCCCGCTCGACGGCCACACGAAAACGTCCGGCGAATCGACTTCCCGGAAGTCGGCGAGCGGGCGCGATTTGTTGGCGCCGACGCATGGCACCGCCTTTTTCGTCTATATCGCGGGTGAAGGGCCGGACGACGAACTGTCGGTCGGCGCCACCGGAAATCTGGCGGCCGTCGCGCCATTGCGTCTGCTGTGGTTCGAGCGGCTCGACGACATTCCCGCCGCGCGCGCGCTTGCCGAGCGCATCGGCGGTTGGCCGCGCGCCTGGAAAACGCAGATGATCGCGCGCACGAACCCGGACTGGCGGGATCTCGCCGGTTAGGCGGCCGCCTTCGCGCTGCCCGCCGCAATGACGGCCTGGACGATGCGATGGGTCGCTTCTCCTTGCGACAGGCTGATGCCGGCTTCACCGCTTTCCCGGCGTGCAAGCCGCCCGGCAAGCGATTCGCCGAGCGTCGGCAGGACGATGCGCAGCGCCGTTCCCGGCAGGACGTCGACGGAGCCGATGAAGCGGCAGCCGGCGCCGGAGATGTCGGCAAGGCGGCCGTCGAACGCGCGACCGCCCGCTTCAACGCGCGCCTGCACGTCGCAGGGCTGACGCTCGAACATCCGCCGCTCGCCCGCCGTGCGCACCGCGTTGAGGAAAGCCTCCACCTCGCCGCGCAGTTCGTTCGCCTGCTTGGAAAGGTCGCCCGACGCGTCGAGGACCTGCCCGGCGGCCGTACCCGTCTCGACGGCCGCATGCGAGACCTGCGTCATCGCCTGCGTCACGGCGTTGGTCGAGTCGCTGGCATTCTGGACGTTGCGCACGATCTCCTGCGTGGCGGCGCTCTGTTCTTCGACCGCGGCGGCGATGGTCGACGAGATCTGGCTGACGCTCGCGATGATCTGCGAGACCTTCGCGAGCGAGTCGCCCGCTTCCCCGGTCGCGGCCTGCACGGCCTTGATCTTCCCGGCGATCTCGTCGGTTGCGCGGCTCGTCTGGTTGGCGAGGCTCTTCACCTCCGAAGCCACGACCGCAAAGCCCTTGCCGGCTTCGCCCGCGCGCGCGGCTTCGATGGTCGCGTTGAGCGCCAGCAGGTTCGTCTGCCCCGCGATGTCGTTGATGAGTTTCACCACGTCGCCGATCTGGTTGGCCGCTTCGATGAGGCTCGCGACGATCTTGTCGGTGCGCGTGGTTTCGTCGACTGCGTCGGCGGCGATGCGCGTGGCCTGCTCGACCTGACGGCCGATTTCGCGCACGGTCGCGAGCATCTCCTCGGTCGCACCCGCGACGGTCGACAGATTTTCCGAGCTGCGCGTCGCAGACTGGCTGACTTCCTCCGCCTGGCGCCGGGTCGTATCAGCGGTGTCGGTCATCGTCTTGGCGGTCGTCTGCATCTGCTCGGCCGAAGTCGACAGGGTCTGCAGCACGCCGGAGACGGCGGCGTTGAATTCCAGGGTTACCTGCTCGACCGCCTGCGTGCGCCGCAGGCGCGCCGCACTTTCTGCATCGGCTTCCGCCTTGAGGCGACGCTGCTCCCGGCCCGTCTCGACGAAGACGGCGAGCGCCTGGGCAAGCGAACCGATCTCGTCCTCGCGCTGCGCGCCGGTCACCGTCACGTCGAGATTCCCTTTCGCGACGTCGTCGATGAGCCCGATCATGCCGCCCAGCGGCCGCGAGATCGAACGCGACAGGCCGTAGCTGATCGCGAAGACGATGCCACCGATCACGACGACAACGGCAAGGAACTTGATGCCGTCGCGGAAGAGTTCATCGTGCACGTCGTCGATGTACACGCCCGAGCCCAGAATCCAGCCCCAGGGTTCGAAGCCGCGGACGAACGAGATCTTCTCGACGGGCTTCTCCTTGCCGGGCTTCGGCCACAGATAGGCGACGAAGCCGGAGCCGCTCCGCTTGACCGTTTCGACGAAATTCCGGAACAGGAAATTGCCGTTGGGATCCTTGACCTCGCCGACGTTCTTGCCGTCCAGTTCCGGCCGGATCGGGTGCATGATCACGTTCGGCACGTTGTCTTGCACCCAGACGTAATCGTCGTCGCCGTAGCGGATCGCCTTGATCGCGGCGAGCGCAGTCGCTTTTGCCGCCGAGGTGTCCATCCGGCCTGCGCGCGATTCGCCCTCGTAGAAGGTCGCGATCTTCGTGGCGGCATCGACGATCGCCGCGCTGCGTCGACCGGCGTCGGAACGCATCTGGTCGTATTCGACGAAGAGCGAGATGCCCGTCAGCAGGATGAGTCCGATCGCCGCGATCGCGGGGATGATCGAAAGCTTGGTCGAGATCTTCATTCGTCGAATCCTTCGGATGATCGGCGCGGATCTGGGCACCCGCCCGGCACGGCGAAAGCTAGGGAAAACATATTAATTGTGCGTGAAACTCAAGTTGGGCCGCGCGGTAGCCGGATTGTCAAATTATTGTTGCGACTGCCTAATTTTGGCTGCGACGATTTGTCCAAAGTTTCTCGAGGAAAGCGCCAAGAACGGGCGCCCACTTGGCCCAATCGGCGCCCGAGGCCTGATGGCCGAATGCGCTGTCGATCTCGAAATAGTCGGCCGTGACGCCCGCGCGCTCGAGCGCCGGCATCACCTCGTCGCGCAGCGACGGCGGGAAGAGCTTGTCGGTGCGCGACAGGACGTAGAGAACGCGCGCGCGGATACTCGCGAGATCGCGCGTCGCATCGTAGGCCTGCGAGGCGCGCATCAGCGCCAGCAGCGAGTTCGCGTCGAACTCGTGCGCCCATTTTGCCGCGCGCCGTTCGATTTCCGCGCGGCGCGCGACGGGATCTGGGAACGCGCTCGCAAGCTCTTCCATCGCGCCGTACTTCAACAGCGTCTCGACGCGCAGGTCGCGCATCGCCTCGAAGATGCCGCCGTTCTCGTAGTAGCGGCCGCCGTTCCAGTTCGGGTGCGCGGCGAACCGTTCGACCAGCCGGTCGTCGGCGCCGGGATCGCGCGGCGAACGCAGACCGGAAATGATCGGCGCGATGCCGTCCACGAAATCGGGATGCGAGATGCCCCACACGAAAGCCTGAAACCCGCCATAGGACGGCCCCACGACGGCAAGGAGCCGCCGCACGCCGGTGGCTTCCAGCATCTTGCGCTGCGCGTTGACGATGTCGCGCACGTCGAGGGCGGGGAAGTCGGGCCCGTAGGCGCGACCGGTGCGCGGATCGACGTCGCGCGGGCAGGTGGAACCGTACGACGAGCCCAGCATGTTGGAACTGACGACGAAATACCGATCGGTATCGATCGCCTTGCCGGGACCGACGAGCGGTCCCCAAGACCCTTCGCCGGAGGGACCATGCGTATCGGTGAAGCGGTGGCTGGACGTGAAGCCGTGCGTTACGAGCACGGCATTCGCGCCATCGAGCGCAAGCCGGCCATAGGTCACGTAGGCGACGCTCGCCTCGGGCAGTACGGCGCCCGACGTCAGGCGGAAATCGCGGATCGTGTGGGAGCGGTCGGGTGCCGGGTCGTTCACGGGCGCTTGGCCTCGATCGGCACGCCGGGCAGGTTCTTGGTCGTGCGGATGGTCAGCGCCGATTTGACCGTCGCCACGTTCGGGGCGGCGGTCAGCTGGCTCGTCAGGAACTTCTCGTAGCTGTCCCAGTCGTGCGCCACGACCTTGATCAGGAAGTCTGTCTCGCCGGTCAGCATGTGGCATTCGCGGACCATCGGCCAGCCGCTGATCAGGTCCTGGAAGGCGCGCAGATCCGCTTCGGCTTGGCTCTTCAGGCTCACGCTGGCGAACACCGTCACGCCGAAGCCCAGCGCCAGCGGGTCGATGTCGGCATGGTAGCCGCGCACGATTTTGGCTTCCTCCAGCACGCGCACGCGCCGCAGGCAGGGCGGGGCGGACACGCCGGCGCGACGCGCCAATTCCACGTTGGTCATCCGTCCGTCGTTCTGGAGGTCGTGCAGGATCTGCCGATCGACATCGTCGAGCTTGTGGCCGCGCATTTTTCTATGATCGTCCCGTCTGGAAGTTGAAATATTATTAGCAATCGCCGTGCCGGGTGCCAAGGCGAATGGTTAAAGAAATTGCGCCGGGCGGCCCGGCGGTCCAAAAGACGCCCGACATGACACCCCGCACCGCCTGGATCATCAGCCCCGGCCAAGTCGGCATGAAGGCGCAGTGCCGCGGCATCGCGGAGGCGCTCGGCCTCGCTTACGAGTTCAAGGACATCCGCTTCCGCTTTCCGTGGACGTGGCTGCCGGAACCCGCACTCGTGGCCGACCCGTTCTCGAAGCTCGCACCCGATGCGCCGAGCCTCGCCGAGCCGTGGCCGGACGTCGCGATCACGCTGGGTTCGCGCTGTGCGCCGATCGGCGTGGCGATGAAGCGCCGGAGCAACGGCCGCGTGACGGCGATCCACGTGCAGCGGCCGGGCGTGCCGGCGGCGTGGCTCGACGCGGTCGTGGCGCCGTGGCACGACGATTTCAAGGGCGCCAACGTGATCGAGACGGTCGCGGCCCTCCATCACGTGACGCCGGCCAAGCTCGACGCGGCGCGCGCGCAGTGGACGCCCGTATTCGCGCATCTGAAGCGGCCCCTCGTCGCCGTGCTGCTCGGCGGCACGAACGGCTGGCGGCGGTTCCGCATGACCGACGCCGCCGTGGCGCGCCTAGCCGGCAACATCGCGAAGCTTGCCGCATCCGGCTGCGGCATCGCTCTGACGCCCTCGCGGCGGACGGACGCGCACGCCAGCACCAAACTCCGCGCGGCCGCGACCGCCGTCGGCGGCTACGCATGGGATGGCGTCGGCGAGAACCCGTATCTCGGCATGCTCGCCTGCGCCGACGCGATCGTCGTGACCGAGGATTCGGTGTCGATGACGAGCGAGGCGCTGTCGACCGGCAAGCCCGTCTTCGTCGCCGAACTCGAAGGCCGTTCCGGGCGCATCGCCGCCTTCCAGACCGAGATGCAGCGCAAGGGCATGACGCGCCCTTTCGAGGGCGAGTTCGCGACCTGGCGCTACACGCCGCCCGACGATACGGCACGGGCCGCGGCGCTGCTGCGGACGCGATTCGGCTGGGGATAAACCCGGAACGCGGCCTTCCCCCGCGTGGGCATGCCTGCTAGGTTTGCGTTCGACGCATAGCAGGACGAGTCCGATGCCCCAGACCCACCGCACCAAGATGCTGATCGTCGGCTCCGGCCCCGCCGGCTACACCGCCGCGATCTATGCCACGCGCGCCAATCTGGCGCCCATCCTGGTGCGCGGCATGCAGCCCGGCGGGCAGCTGTCGATCACGACCGATGTCGAAAATTTCCCCGGCTTCGCCGA
>JAYRKO010000188.1:0-5625 GCA_041905745.1 Tagaea sp.
CGGCCGGCGACGTCGATGTACTTGCCGTCGCGGTAGACGAAGTACATCGGCACGTCGAGCAGCCAGTCGACGTAGCGCTCGTAGCCCATGCCCGGTTCGAACACGAACGGGATGAGGCCGCAGCGGTCGGGATCGGTGTCGGTCCAGGTCTGCGAGCGGTACGAAAGGAAGCCCGACGGCTTGCCTTCCACGAATGGCGAATTGGCGAACATCGCGGTCGCCACGGGCTGCAGCGCCAGCGACGCGCGATACTTCTTCACCATGTCGGCTTCGTCGGCGAAGTCGAGATTCACCTGTACCGTGCAGGTGCGGATCATCATGTCGATGCCCAGATTGCCGCGCTTGGGCATGTAGTCGCGCATGATCTTGGTGCGGCCCTTGGGCATCCAGTGGACGTCCTCGCGCTTCCATTCGGGCGCGAAGCCGAGCCCCACGAGGCCCACGCCGATCTCGGCGGCGACTTCCTTGCACTCGACGAGATGGCGGTTCGTCTCGTCGCAGGTCTGGTGGATGTTGTCGAGCGGGGCGCCCGACAGTTCGAACTGGCCGCCCGGCTCCAGCGTCACCGAACACTTATCCTTCAAGAGCGCGATGGGTTTGCCGTTCTCCTCGACCGGCTCCCAGCCGAAGCGCGTCAGCCCCTCGATCATTGCGCGCACGCTCGCCTTCTGCCCCTCGTAGGGCAGCGCCTTGTGGCCGTCGATCGTGAAGAGGAACTTCTCGTGCTCGGTGCCGATGCGCCACTGGTCGCGCGGCTTGCCGCCGGAGGCGACCCAGTCGACGAGCTGGCGCTTGGATTCGATGATCTCGCCGCGGGAGGTCGGGGGAGCGGACATCGGGCAGGGACCTCCGTCAGTTGTTCTCGAAACGCGGGCGCCGCGCGGCCTCGGGGCCGAGCGACTGGAAGACCGCGAGTGCCGCAAGGGCGGCCGTATCCGCGCGCAGCACGCGCGGACCCAGGCCGACGAAACGCACGAACGCACACTTGCGCAGGGAAGCGAACTCCTCGGGTGCGAAACCGCCTTCGGGCCCGGTCAGAATGGCCCATGGTTTCGTAAGGTCTTCCTTGGCGAGGACCGCAGCGAGGGCTTCGCCGCCGCCGCTTTCATCGCACACGAGGAGTTGGCGACCTGCGGGCCAGTTCGCAAGGGCCCGGTCGAAGGTTGCGGTCGGCAGGATTTGCGGCACGTCGAGCCGCTCGCTCTGCTCGGCCGCTTCGGTCGCGATGGCCGCGAGTCGTTCGGCGTTCACGCGCTCGACATTCGTGCGCCGCGTCGTCACGGGCCACAGCGCCGAGGCGCCAAGCTCGGTCGCCTTCTCGATCTGGAACTCCAGATGCGCGCGCTTGATGGGTGCAAAGACCAGCCACACGTCGCTTGCGGCCTTCGCGGCCGCGCGCAGCCGGCCACGCGGCACGAACTCGACGCGCGTCTTCGAGTACGACGCGATCTCGGCCGCGATCTCGCCGTCGCGCGCGTTGAACAGCGCCACGACCGCGCCCGTCGGCAGGCGCAGCACGTTCTTGAGGTAATGCGCCGGCCCGCCGTCGAGCGCGAGTGCGCCCGCCGTCAGGTCCGCGTCGACGTGGAGGCGCGCGCGGGGACGGGGCGGGGTGCTGGACGGCGACGGCTCGCTCATGGGATCGTGCTAGCACATGACCGATACGACGCAAACCGCGGCAAGCGACATCCCGCGCGACGGCTGGGTGGACCGGCTGCTGCCGCGCGCGTTTCGCCCGTTCGCGCGGCTCTCGCGCCTCGACCGGCCCATCGGCACGTGGCTGCTGCTGTTCCCGTGCTGGTGGTCGATCGCGCTTGCGCGCCCCGATCTTGTCGAGGGGCTTCGCCTTTTCGTGCTGTTCGCGCTTGGTGCCGTCGTCATGCGCGGGGCGGGCTGCACTTATAACGACATCGTCGACCGCGACTTCGACGGCGCGGTGGCGCGCACCGCCGACCGGCCGATTCCGTCGGGGGCCGTCAGCGTGCGCGGCGCGATCGTCTGGCTCGTCGTGCAGCTCCTCGTGGGTCTCGCGATCCTCGTGCAACTCAACGCGTTCGCCATCGGCATGGGCGTGGCCTCGCTCGTGCTCGTCTTCACCTATCCGCTGATGAAGCGCGTGACGTGGTGGCCGCAGTTCTTCCTCGGCCTTGCCTTCAACTGGGGCGCGCTGATGGGCTATGCGGCGGTCGCCGGGCGGCTCGATATCGCACCCGTGCTGCTCTATGCCGCCGGCATCCTGTGGACGCTGGGCTACGACACGATCTACGCGCACCAGGACAAGGAGGACGACGCGCTGATCGGCGTGAAGTCGTCCGCACTGCGGCTGGGCGAACGCACCGTGCCGGCGCTCTATCTTTTCTATGCGGGTGCGCTCGTGCTGATCGCGGCGATGGGCGGGGCGGCGGCGCTGACGCCGGTCTTCCTCGCGGCACTCGGGGTCGGCGCCGTCCAGCTCGTCTGGCAGGTGCGCACGCTCAAGGTCGACGATCCGGCCGACTGCCTGCGGAAGTTCAAGTCGAACCGGCTGTTCGGCTGGCTGCTGCTCGCCGGCATCGCGTTCGGCCATCCGTGAACGGCACCCACGCCGATTTCGTGCGCGCGCAGACGCGGCTCGAAGCCCCGCCGCTGGTGCCCGAAATCCGCCTGCATCTGGCCAGCCGCGCGACCGACCTGTGGGAAGCGACCGAGGCGACGCTCGCCGAGAAGGGCCTGCCGCCGCCCTACTGGGCCTTCGCGTGGCCCGGCGGGCGGGCTCTCGCGCGCTATCTCCTCGACAATCCCGACGCGGCGAAGGGCCGCGACGTGCTCGATTTCGCGGCCGGCTGCGGCATCGCGGCCATCGCGGCGGCCAAGACGGGGGCCGCGAAGGTGACGGCCAGCGAGATCGACGATTTCGCGCTCGCCGCCCTCGACCTCAACGCAGCGGCCAACGGGGCGACGGTCGCGCGCTTCTCGGGCGACGTCGTGAAGCTCGACCCGCCGCCGGCCTGGGGCCTCGTGCTGGCGGGCGACGTTTTCTACGAAAAGCCGATGTCGGAGTGGATCTGGCCGTGGCTCAAGGCCCGCAAGGCGGCGGGTGCGCGCGTGCTCGTGGCCGATCCGGGCCGTGCCTATCTGCCGGCCAGCGGGCTTGCGGAAATCGCGCGCTACGACGTGCCGACCGACCTCGACCTCGAAGATCGCACCGTGCGCACGACCCGCGTGCTGGAAATCGTCTGAGATTCGTTGCCGTCCCGCCACAGGTGCGGCCAAAGAATCGCGGGTATGCGGATGCGCGCTATCGGGCCCCGCACCGGCACTCCTATAGTGCCGTCCCCATGTCCGCCGCTTCCCCCGAAATCTACGAACGCATCTACCGGCTGTTCACGGCACCGGTCTCGGCGTTCGACTGCGGCGCGCGCTGTGCCGCGCACAACGGCGGGACGCCCGTGTGCTGCTCGACCGAGGCGGCCATTCCCATCGTCGACAAGCACGAATGGAACCTGCTGCGTTCGCGCACCGACCTGTGGCGCGAATTCGTGCCGCCCGACAAGGCGACGGAAAAGGAACTTTCCGACCTGCACGAGGACTGCACGGCGATCGAGTGCAAGGGCGCGCGCTTCTGCGAACGCGACAACCGCTCGATGTCGTGCCGCACCTTCCCGTTCTTCCCCTACATCACCCGCGAGGGCGACTTCGTGGGCATGTCGGTCTTCTGGACGTTCGAGGACCGCTGCTGGGTGCAGTCGCAGCTGCAGATCGTCAACCAGCGCTTCGCCGACGAGTTCGTCGCCGCCTACGAGATGCTGTTCGAAGTCGACCGCGACGAGTTCGCCGCCAACCGCGACCATTCGGCCAGCATGCGCCGCGTCTTCACCAAGCGCGACCGCCCGATCCCGCTGATCGGGCGCGACGGCCGGCTCTACAAGGTGACGCCGCGCAGCCACGCCATCGTGCCCGCGCGCTTCGCCGAATTCGGCCGCTGGGGCCATTACAAGAACGAACCCGCCGCCGCACCGGCCGCCAACTGGGCGAAGACCGACCCGCACTCGCTCGAAGGCCTCGACCTGCCGGCCGACAAGGCGCAGGCGGCGGATTGATTTTCCGCCGTCATGCCCGGGCTTGACCCGGGCATCCATGACTTTGATTCACGCGTAGAAGAACGTCCCCAGCACGACCCAGCGCGCGGCTTTCGCGCCCTTGCCTTCGAGCGGCGTCGTGTAGTGCCAGAAGGGCAGGCGATAGGCGGTGATGCCGCCGGCCACGGCCACGTCGACCGTCTCGGTCAGGTGGCCGTCCTTCGCGTAGACCAAGAGCTGGCGCTTCGCACCCGACCCCGCGAATGTCAGGTGCAGGTCGAAATAGCCGGCCTTCGCGCGCGGCTCTTCCGGATGGTGGTCGGTGTGCGGGCCGGCATAGTCGCCCGGCCCGTAGCGCAGCACCTGCCGGCCGAAGGCGGGATCGAGCGCGCGGCCCGCGAGCTTCGCGGCGAATTCGAGATACGAGGGCGAGCGCATCATCGCGGTGAGGCCGATCTCGTCGGCCACGCGCGCGGCCTTGCTGCGGGGCGCGTCGATATCCGTCGTCGCCACGCGCACGGTCTTGGGCAGGCGTTCCATGTAGTTGCGCGTCTGGCCCGCGATGAGTTCGGGCGGGATCGCGCGTTCCATCTTTTTGACGAGCGGGCCGAGCGTGCGTTCGAGAAGCGCGAAGGCGCCCGCCGCCATCGCGGGTGCAATCATCGTCGCGTCGGCAAAGAAGGGCGACGCGGGCCCGCCGTTGAAGCGGCGGGCCTTGGGCGTCAGCAGGTCGGCGAATTCGGCGGGGAAGCGGCGCATGGCGGGGCGGACCTTACGGTGCCGGCCCCGCCATCACAACGTCTCACATCTGGCCGGGGCGGAACGCCTCGGGATGGAAGATCTCCTCCCACTTCGCGGGCGTATGCTTGAGCGTGCCGACCTTCGTCATGAAGTCGAGCCACGGCTTCACGCCGCGCGGCACGGTCGTGTAGCGGTTGGCCGGATCGTCGAGGATTTCGAGGATGTCCTCGACGCTCGCGCGGTCCTTGGAAATGCGCAGGTATTCCATCGCCGCCCAGCGCCGGTCCTTGTTGATCGCGGCGGTGGTTTCGTCGAGGGCCGCAAGGAAGGCCGCGACGGTCTTCGGGTTCTCGTTGCGGAATTTCGTCGTGGCGCCGAAGGCGTTGAACATCCACGGGCTGCCGATGATTTCGTTCGACGAGGCGAGCTTGCGGATGCCCGGCGCCTTCAACTGGCGATAGGCGAAGGGCGGCGAGGAGAAGTTCGCCACGATCTCCGACTGGCCGCCCAGCATCGCGGCGGTCGCGTCGGGATGCGCCATCGAAACGGTGAGGCCGTCGAGCTTCGCCCACTCCGCCTCGCCGTAGAGCTTGGCCGCCGCCATCTGCAGGAGGATCGCCTGGTTCGACACCTTCACCGCCGGGACCGCGATGCGGTCGGCGGAGGTGAAATCCTTGAGGCCGTTAATGCCGGCTTTTCGCACCGTCAGCACGAGGTCGACCTCGTTGAGGCCGGAGAGCCCCTTGACGTCGAGCCGGCCGCGCGTGCGGTCGGCGATCAGCGCCATGCCCGGCAGGCCGAGCGAGGCGATGTCGAGCGTGTCGGA
>JAYRKO010000189.1:0-5588 GCA_041905745.1 Tagaea sp.
GTGCCCTGCTTCACCATCTGGCACAGATGGTCGAGGGTCACGTAGCTCGACGTCGCCGTGTTGTAGAGGCGCCGGTTCGCATATTTCTTGATCTTGACGGGCTCGTTGCCGGCGGATTGCGCGTCGGCGGCGGGCGGCACGTTTGCGGTATCGGTCATGGACTTAAACTCGCATGTACGCGGCCGATCTCGCAAGCGCACACTAAATCGGCAGCCGGTATCCATATACCATGACACGAAGCCCCTGTCTCGGCTAGGCTCGCAAGGCAAATGTCGGCCGAACCGCCCAATCTCGACGAGCTTGCCCGGCGCTATCTGGACCTCTGGCAGGACCAGATCGCGGCGCTTTCCGCCGACCCGGAGGTCGCGCGCACGTTGGGGCGCTACGCACAGCTCTGGGCGACGCTGGGGCCGGCGGGCCTCGCTGGCATCTGGGCTGCGGCGGCCGAAGGGTTGAAGGGCGGGGGATCGGGTGCGAATGTGATGCCCGATGGCCCGTTCGCCGAATTCTTCAAGCATGCTGCCGGCGCCGGCGCGGATCGGGCCGCGCCCGCTGGCGCTGCACGTGACGATCGCGGCGACGAGCTGGCTGAGCTGCGCCGCCGCCTTGCCGTACTCGAAGAAAGGGTCGCCAAGTCCGGTGCGCCTGCCGGGGCTGGCGTGGCACCCGAGCCTGGCCGAGCGGGCGCAAAGCCTCGAAAGCGAACTCGCAAAGCATCCGGAACCGGCGTTCCGTGAGGCGCTGGGCCGCGAGATCAAGACGCGGCTTGCCGAATTCCACGACGGGCTGAACCGCTACCGCAAGCACCCGTGGCGCCGCGCGCCCGTCGACATGCCCGCGATCTGGCAGGAAGGCACGACGCGCGTGATCGACTATGCGCCCGATGCACCCGCCGGCGCGCGCGCCGTGCTGCTCGTGCCCTCGCTCGTCAATCGTGCCTACGTGCTCGATCTCGACGAAGGCAATTCCTTCGCGCGCCATCTCGCCGCGAAGGGCTTCCGCCCGTTCCTCGTCGATTGGGATGCGCCGGGCGCGATCGAGCGGGGTTTCGGCCTGTCGTCCTATGTCGACGGGCGACTGGCGGGCGCGCTTGCGGCGGTCGAGCGGGCGGGCGGCACAAGACCGGCCGTGCTCGGCTACTGCATGGGCGGGCTTCTGGCGTTGGGTCTTGCCGCCAAGCATCAGGCGCGGCTATCGGGTCTTGTTCTGCTTGCCACGCCCTGGGATTTCCACACCGAGCGCACCGATCTGTCGCTGGGCATCGGCGATGCGCTGCAGCCCTGGTGGCCGTGGATCGATGCGGCGGGCGAACTGCCCGTCGACGTCCTGCAAGGGATGTTCGCGGCCCTCGACCCGTTCATGGCCGCGCGCAAGTTCCGCGCGCTCGCGGGCGTCGATCCGCAAAGCGCGCGGATGCGCGCATTTGTCGCGTTGGAGGATTGGCTCAACGACGGCGTGCCGCTTTCCGCACCCGTCGCGCGCGAGACCCTCGTGGGCTGGTACGGCGAGAACCTGCCGGCGGCCGGAAAGTGGACGCTTTCGGGTCGCGCGGTCCTGCCGCAGGCCGTGGCACTCCCGTCGTTCTGCATCGTTCCTGGGCAGGACCGCATCGTGCCTCCGGCGAGTGCACGCGCACTCGCGGCACGGCTCAAGAAGGTCGACACTTTGGAGTGCAATTTGGGCCATATCGGACTTGTCGTCGGCGGCCGCGCGAAGGAAGAGGTCTGGGGGCCGCTCGTCGCGTGGCTGGGGCGCTTGCCGGGCCCGCGCAGCCACGCGTAGACTTCGATCAAATCCAACCGAATTCCAATAACGGGAGAGACCAATGACCGACATCGTGATCGCCGCTGCGGCGCGCACCCCGGTGGGCAGTTTCAACGGCGCGCTTTCGGGCGTGGCCGCGCATTATCTCGGTCAGGTCGCCATCGTCGAGGCGATGAAGCGCGCCAACGTGGCGCCCGGCGACGTCGACGAGGCGATCATGGGCCAGATCCTGACGGCCGCGCAGGGCCAGAACCCGGCGCGTCAGGCCGCGGTCGGTGCGGGCATCCCGGTCGAGAAGACGGCCTACGGCATCAACCAGCTGTGTGGCTCGGGCCTGCGCACGGTGGCGCTCGGCTGGCAGGCGATCCGCAGCGGCGACTGCAACATCGTCGTCGCAGGCGGGCAGGAGAGCATGAGTCAGGCGCCGCACGCCATGCATCTGCGCAACGGCACCAAGATGGGTACGGCCGAGATGGTCGACACGATGCTGAAGGACGGTCTGTGGGACGCGTTCCACGGCTACCACATGGGCACGACGGCCGAGAACGTCGCGCAGAAATGGCAGATCACGCGCGAGGAGCAGGACAAGTTCGCGCTCGCCTCGCAGAACAAGGCCGAGGCCGCGCAGAAGGCCGGCAAGTTCAAGGACGAGATCGCGTCGGTGACGATCAAGGGTCGCAAGGGCGACGTCGTGGTTTCCGACGACGAATACCCCAAGCACGGCACGACGCTCGACACGCTCGCCAAGCTGCGCCCGGCCTTCGACAAGAACGGCACGGTCACCGCGGGCAACGCCTCGGGCATCAACGACGGTGCTGCCGCAGTCGTGCTGATGACGGCCAAGGAGGCCGAGCGGCGCGGCATCAAGCCGCTCGCGCGCATCGCGAGCTGGGCGACGGCGGGCGTCGATCCGGCGGTGATGGGCTCGGGCCCCATTCCGGCCTCGAAGGCGGCACTCGCCAAGGCCGGCTGGAAGATCGAGGATCTCGACCTGATCGAGGCGAACGAGGCCTTCGCGGCGCAGGCGCTGGCGGTCAACAAGACGCTGGGCTGGGATCCCGCGAAGGTCAACGTCAACGGCGGCGCCATCGCCATCGGCCATCCGGTCGGTGCATCGGGCGCGCGCGTGCTGACGACGCTGCTCTACGAAATGGGCCGGCGCAACGCGAAGAAGGGCCTCGCCACACTGTGCATCGGCGGCGGCATGGGCATCGCGATGTGCGTGGAGCGCTGACCCGCACCGGGACGACTTAAAACAAGAAACACGAAACAGGGGGGACAGGACGATGGCGGGCAGGGTTGCGATCGTGACGGGCGGCACGCGCGGGATCGGCGAGGCGATTTCCGTGGGCTTGCGCGACGCCGGATACAAGGTTGCCGCGAACTACGGCGGCAACGATTCGGCTGCGCAGGAATTCACCAAGCGCACCGGAATTCCGGCGTTCAAGTGGGACGTGTCGAAATACGAATCGTGCGTCGCGGGCGTGAAGGAGGTCGAGGCCAAGCTCGGCCCCGTCGACGTGCTCGTCAACAACGCGGGCATCACGCGCGACGGCACGATGCACAAGATGACGTTCGAGCAGTGGGACGCGGTCATCCAGACCAACCTCGGCTCGTGCTTCAACATGAGCCGCGCGGTCATCGAAGGCATGCGCGCGCGCAAGTTCGGGCGCATCGTCAATATCGGCTCGGTCAACGGCCAGGCCGGCCAGTACGGCCAGGTCAACTACGCGGCGGCGAAGTCCGGCATCCACGGCTTCACCAAGGCGCTCGCCCAGGAAGGTGCGGCGGCCGGCATCACGGTCAACGCGATCGCGCCGGGCTACATCGACACGGACATGGTCCGCGCGGTGCCGCCCAACGTGCTCGAGAAGATCGTCGCGCGCATCCCGGTGGGACGCCTCGGCAAGGCCTCGGAAATCGCGCGCGGCGTGCTGTTCCTCGTCTCCGACGACGGCGGTTTCGTCACGGGCTCGACCATGTCGATCAACGGCGGCCAGCACATGTATTGAAGCCGGCCCGCCGAACGGCTAGAGGAAGGCCCCCGGCGACGTCCGGGGGCCTTTTTCTTTTCCGGCAGGTGATTTTCCGATGTCCGTGCGCACCGCTACGTTCACCGGTCTCGGCGCGATCGCGCTGTGGTCGTCGCTGGCGGTGCTGACGTCGCTTGCCGCACCGCCGCCGTTCCTGGGCTGCGCGGTCGCCTTCGCGATCGCCGCGGCGCTGGGGCTCGCCAAGCGCGTCGTGCGCCGCGAACCGCTTTTCGCGGCCTGGCGCCAGCGGCCGGCCGTATGGGCGCTTGGTCTCTATGGGCTGTTCGGTTACCACGCGTGCTATTTCGCGGCCCTGTCGCTTGCCCCGCCGGTCGAGGCGAACCTGCTCAACTATCTCTGGCCGCTGCTGATCGTGCTGTTTTCCGGCCTGCTGCCGGGCGAACGGCTGCGCTGGTTCCATCTGGCGGGTGCGGCCGCGGGCCTTGCGGGGTGCGTGCTGATCGTCGGCGCCGGTGCGGGTGCCGGCGAGATGACGGCCGCGCGGCTCGCCGGCTATGCGTGCGCGGCGGCTGCGGCCGTGATCTGGTCGAGCTATTCGGTCCTGTCGCGCCGCTTCGGCGACGTGCCGACCGACGCGGTCGCCGGATTCTGCGCCGGCACCGCGGCGCTGGCCGCAATCTTCCATCTGATGTTCGAGGCGCCCTACGTCGCCGATGCGGGCCGCTGGGCGGCCCTTCTCGCGATGGGGATCGGACCCGTCGGGCTCGCCTTCTTCCTGTGGGACATCGGCATGAAGAAGGGCGACATCAAGGCGCTGGGCGCGGCCTCGTACCTCACGCCGCTGCTGTCGACCGGATTGCTGCTGCTGGCGGGCGCCGGCACGGCGAGTGCGGCATTGGGCATCGCCTGCACACTCATCGTCGGCGGCGCGCTGCTCGCTTCGAAAGACGTCCTGTTCCGTTAGCCGGTGGCGGCGAAGGGCCGCTGGGTCGCGGACGTGGGCGCGGGGCTGGAGCAGAGCCGCTCGATCTCGGCTGCGGGCAGCGGGCGGTGGAAGAAATAGCCCTGTCCGTGCGTACAGCCGAGGCTTCGCAGCAACCTGATCTGGCTCTCGCGTTCGACGCCTTCGGCAACCGTGCGCATGCCCAGCGCCTGCGCGAGGCTGACGATCAGGCGCACGATCTCGAAGCTTTCGGATTCGACGTCCATCCGCGCGACAAAGCTGCGGTCGATCTTGAGCTTGGCTAGCGGCAGGCGCGGCAGCAGCGACAGCGCCGACTGGCCGGTGCCGAAATCGTCGATGGCGAGCGAAACGCCCAGCGCCACGACCTCCTGCAGCACGCTCTGCCCGACGGCCGGGTTCTCGACGACCGTCGATTCCGTCAGTTCGAGTTCGAGGTGGCGCGCGTCGAGGCCGGTATCGGCCAGCACGCGCCGGACGAGGGCGGGCACGTCCGCGCGGTCGATCTGGCGCGCCGACAGGTTGACGGCGACATATTCGGGCGCCGCGGCGCCGAAACGGTCGCGCCACGCCTTCATCTGCGCGCAGGCCCGGCGCATCACCCATTCGCCGATCTGCACGATGAGGCCGGATTTCTCCGCGATCGGGATGAAGACGGCCGGCGGCACGCTGGCGCCGTTGTCGCGGTTCCAGCGCAGCAGCGCTTCCACGCCGCGCAGGCTGCCGCGCTGCATGTCGAGGATCGGCTGGTAGACGAGTTCGAATTCCCCGCGCTGCAGCGCGTCGCGCAGTGCAAGCTCGATCTCGAGCAGGCCCAGCGCCTCGCCGTGGCGCGCGGGTTCGAAGATTTCGATACGCCCGCCGCCGGC
>JAYRKO010000190.1:0-5577 GCA_041905745.1 Tagaea sp.
GTGCTCTTGAACGAGAAGCGCCGCTCGGCCGCCGGCTCGATGATGCTCATGGCGCCCTCGGTCGCCATGAAGGGCACGCCCGCCTGTTCGCACAGCGGGGCCATCGCCACCGCGATGCCGCTCATGCTGCCGCCGCCCACGATCGCGTCGACCTTGTCCTGCGAGAGCAGGCGGCGCGTCGCGTTGATCGCGCGCTGGGTCTGGCTTTCGCCGTCGTAGAAGAACCACTCGATCTTCCGCCCGCCGACGCCGCCGGCCGCGTTGATTTCCTCGATGGCGAGTTCGACGCCCGCACGCATGTCCTCGCCCAGGAAGGCCGCCGGGCCGGTCACCGAAAGGATCGTGCCGACCTTGAAGGTGGCGCCGGCCTGCGCGCTGGCGCGCGAGACGAACGGGGCGGCGAGAAGACCGCCGAGGACGGTGCGGCGCTGGAAGCTGTGGGTCATGGCTTCTGTTTCCTTTCCGGGGTTGCGGCGGACGCGATTGGAATGTCGACGACGTAGCGGGCCTGGTCGGCCCGGTAGAAGGAGTGGCCCGACATGACGGGGCGGCCGTCGGCATCGCGATAGAGCAGACGGCGGAACAGCACGGGCTCGCCCGCGGACACGTCGAGCGCCTTGGCGACGGCACCTTCCGCGACGCTCGCCTCGATGCGCATCGTGGCGCGGGTCATGACGACCGTGCGGCGCAGCGCGTCGAGCAGCGAGCCGCCCGAGGCGTCGCGCCGGCCGACGGAGTCGGCGAAGGGCGGCGCGATGTAGCGGTAGTCGAGCGAGACGGGCACGAGGCCCGCGAGGCGCAGGCGCTTGATCGCCAGCACCTCGGCGTCCGGCGGCAGGTCGAGGGCGGCCGCTTCGCCTTCCGGGGCGGCGCGCATGCCGAACGACAGCAGGCGGAACGAGATCGCGCGCCCGCTGCCGGCCCACTGGTCGAGGAAATCCATCGCCGGCGTGAAGCGCTCTTCGACCTTGCCGAAGGCGACGAACGTACCGGCCTGCCGGCGGCGGTGCAGGTAGCCGCGGCGCACCAGCTCGTCGAGCGATTTGCGCACCGTCATGCGGCTGACGTCGAAATGGTCGCTGAGGGATTCTTCCGTGGGGAAGCGCAGCGTGGCCGACGGCCACGATGCGATCGCCGTCATCAGGCGACGGCGGATCTGCGCGTGAAGCGGGAGCGGGGAATCCCGATCCAGCGTTCCTCCGGGGAGCAATGCGAGCGTTCCGACCGCCTCGTCTTTGTCCATCGGTCTAGAC
Organism: Tagaea sp.; assembly: GCA_041905745.1. GTDB lineage: Bacteria > Pseudomonadota > Alphaproteobacteria > CACIAM-22H2 > CACIAM-22H2 > Tagaea. The sequence continues at coordinate 1,254 of JAYRKO010000190.1, forward strand.
AAACATACCGATGTAGGTTCGGCAAGGGCCTTTTCGACGCCCCCATCCGTCCCGGAGCGAGAACTAGCGCCGTGCCGCCTGGATCGCGGCCCACACGCGCGCGGGCGTCGCCGGCATGTCGATGTGGTGGATGCCGTATTCGGAAAGCGCGTCGGCCAGCGCGTTCATGACGCTGGGCAGCGCGCCCGCACACCCCGCCTCGCCGCAACCCTTGGCGCCGAGCGGGTTCGTTTTCGCCGGAACCGCGTGGAAATCCATCGCGAAGCCCGGCACGTCGGCCGCGCGCGGCATCGCGTAGTCCATGTAGGACCCGGTCAGCACGCTGCCGTGCTCGTCGTAGCGCACATCCTCCATCAGCGCCTGGCCGATGCCCTGCACCACGCCGCCATGCACCTGACCGGCGACGAGGAGCGGATTGACGACGGTGCCGAAATCGCCGACGGCCGAATATTTAACGACCTCGACGACGCCGGTCTCCGGGTCGACTTCGACCTCGGCGATGTGGCAGCCGTTGGGAAACGCCGAAGGCGCCTGATCGAACACGTGGTCGACGTCGAGCGTCGGCGGCACGCCTTCGGGCAGCTTCAGGCCGGCATGGATCTTGGCGGCGAGTTCCATGATGCCGATCGACCGGTCGGTGCCGGCGATGGCAAAGCGACCGGCGGCGAATTCGATGTCGGCTTCCGCCGCTTCGAGCGCCACCGAGGCGATCTTGCGGCCCGCATCGACGACCTTGGCGCTCGCCTCGACGATCGCGGCCCCGCTCGCCATCATCGATTTCGAACCGCCCGTGCCGCCGCCCGCGATCAGCAGGTCGCTGTCGCCCTGCACGAGCCGCACGCTCTCGAACGGCACGCCGAGCTTTTCGACCAGCACCTGCGCGAAGGGCGAGGCGTGGCCCTGCCCGTAATCGAGCGTGCCGGTCACGATGGTGACCGTGCCGTCCTTGCCGAAGCGGATGCCGCCCATTTCCTTCTGCGGCGGCGCCGTCACTTCGAGGAACGCGCCGATCCCGCGCCCGCGCAGCCTGCCGCGCGCGCGGCTTTCGGCCCTGCGGGTCTCGAAGCCGTTCCAGTCGGCCAGCGCCAGTGCCTTGTCCATCTGTGCGGCGAATTCGCCGCTGTCGTAGACCATGCCCGAGGGCGCGCTCCACGGCATTTCCTCGGGGCGGATGTGGTTGCGCTTGCGCAGCTCGACGCGGTCGATGCCCGTCTTCGCGGCGGCAAGATCGACCAGCCGCTCCATATAGTAGTTGCCTTCCGGCCGGCCCGCACCGCGATAGGGACCGATGGGCGTCGTGTTCGTGAACACGGTGCGGATCGCGACCTCGATCAGCGGCGTGCGGTACTGACCGACGAGGTTCTTGGCGATGTTGAGCGCGGGCGGAATGGGTGCGACCTGCGCCAGATAGGCGCCGACATTGCCCACGCCGACGATGCGCACGGCAAGGAACCGGCCCTCGGCGTCGAGCGCCATCTCGCCCGTCACCTCGCCGTCGCGCCCGTGCATGTCGGAAAGGAAACTGTCGGAACGTTCATCGGTCCACTTGACCGGCCGGCCGAGCGCACGCGCGGCATGGAACAGGCACACATATTCCGGATAGGCCTGCGCCTTCATCCCGAACGACCCGCCGACATTGCCGGTGAGCACGCGCACCTTCTCGCGCGGCACCTTCAGGATGTCCTCGGCCAGCGAGTTGCGCAGGCCGAACACGCCCTGGCTGCCGACATGCAGCGTCCAGCGCCCGCTTGCCGCATCGTGCTGGGCGATGGCCGAGCGCGGCTCCATCGGGCTCACGACGACGCGCGAATTGACGAGGCCCGTGCGCACGACGTGCGCGGCCTTCGCGAACGCCTCGGCGACCTTGGCGGAATCGCCGTGGTGGAAATCGAGCGACACGTTGCCCGGCGCTTCGGCGTGGATCTGCGGGGCGCCCGGCTCGACCGCGCGGCTGGCACTCGTGACGGCGGGAAGTTCCTCGATGTCGAGTTCGACCGCCTCGGCGGCATCCTTGGCCTGCAATGCGGTTTCGGCGACGACGAAGGCGACCGGATCGCCCACGAAGCGGACCTTGTCGGTCGGCAGCGCCGGACGCGGCGGCATCGCCATCGTCGAGCCGTCGCGGTTCTTGAGGACCATCGCGCATTTGAGGCCGCCATAGCCGGCCGCCGCGAGATCCGTGCCCGTCCACACACCGAGCACGCCCGGCATGGCGCGCGCCGCCTCGGTCCCGATCGCGCGGATGACGCCGTGCGCATGGCGGCTGCGCACGACGTAGGCGTAGGCCTGCCCGGGCAGGTTCATGTCGTCGGTGTAGCGGCCTTCGCCGCGCAGCAGGCGCGGGTCCTCGGTGCGGGGCACGGGCTGCCCGACGGCGAACTTGGCAAGGGCCATCCGGGCGGCGGGATCGATCGCGTTCATGGAGGGATTTCCGGCTTTCTCGACGGGGCGGCGGAAGACGGCGGCCGCGATTGCGCGAAGGACGTGGAGGATAGTTCGCCGCCGCCGCCAATTCCATTATCTTGGCGCGATGACAGGCATGCGCGCACGCACGACCCTCGTGACCGGAGCGGCCAGCGGAATCGGCCGGGCGACCGCTCTGGCGCTGGCCGGGCCGGACACCGCCCTCGTCCTCCACACCGGCAGCAACGAAGCGGGACTCGCTGCTACCGCCGAAGCGGTGCGGGCGAAAGGTGCGGCCGTCGCCACGCAAGTCGGCGACCTTACCGACGGCGCCACGGCCCGTGCGCTTGCGGCACTGGCGCAAGACCGTTTCGGAGGACTCGATGCGCTGGTCGCGGCGGCCGGCCGGGCCGAACGCGGAACGGTCGGCGCGCTGGACGCCGACCGGCTTGCCGCGGCCGTCCGACTTTCCGCCCGGTCGTTCCTCGATCTGGCGCAGGCCTGCCTGCCGCTGCTGCGCGCCGGGACGTCGGCGCGCATCGTCGCCGTATCGTCGTACGTGGCGCATGTGCAGCGTTCCGATCTGGGCCTGTTCGCCGCATCCGCCGCCGCCCGCGCGGCGCTCGAAGCGCTGGTGCGCAATCTCGCCGCGGAACTGGCGCCCGAGGGTATCTGCGTGAACGCGGTCGCCCCCGGCCTCACGAAAAAGGATCCGGGCAAGAAAAGCGCGCTGTCGACCGAAGCGGTCGCGACGCTCGAAGCGACGATCCCGATGCGCCGGCGCGCGGAACCCGCCGAGATTGCGGCCGTCGTCGCGTTCCTCGCCTCGCCCGCCGCGTCCTATGTGACGGGGCAGGTCGTCCACGCCGACGGCGGATTGACCTAACCGCGCGCGAGTTTGCCGGCGTTGCCCGAAACGCGCGCGATGGCGGCGTCGAGCGTTTCGTACTTCTTGGCGAAGCAGAAGCGCACGACCGAGCGCTGGTGGTCCTGCGAATAGAAGGCCGAAACGGGGATCGCGGCCACGCCGGCCTCGGCGACCATGCGCTTGCAGAACGCCGCGTCGTCGGCCACGCCCAGCGGCGCCAGATCGACATTGATGAAATAGGTGCCCGCACTCGGCAGCACCGCGAAGCCCGCCGCGGCGAGGCCGCGCTGCAGATGGTCGCGCCGGTCCTGCAGGTCCTTGCGCATCGCCTCGAAATGCGCGGCCGGCTTGTCGAGCCCGTAGGCGACGGCCGCCTGCAGGTTGGGCGGCGTGGTGAAGGTGATGTACTGGTGCGCCTTCGCAAGCACCTTCATCAGCCGCGGTGCGGCGACGACGAAGCCGACCTTCCAGCCCGTCAGGTTGAAGATCTTGCCCGCCGAGCCGATCTTGACGCTGCGTTCGCGCAGGCCCGGCACCACAAGGACGGAAACGTGCCGGCGCCCGTCGAACACGACGTGCTCCCACACCTCGTCGGAGATGACGACCGCGTCGGTGCCGTCCAGCGCCTGGGCCAGCACGGCGAGATCGGCCGCATCGTAAAGGCAGCCGGCCGGATTGAGCGGATTGTTGAACAGCACCGCGCGCGTGCGCGGGCCGATCGCGGCGCGCAGCGCCTTCAGGTCGAAACGCCAGTCCGGCGGCGAAAGCCGCACGATGCGCGGCACGCCGCCCGCGCGCTTCACCAGCGGCAGATAGGCGTCGTAGGCCGGCTCGAACAGCACGACCTCGTCGCCCGGCGTGACGGTGGCAAGGAGCGCACCGGCGATCGCCTCGGTGGCGCCCGAGGTGACCATGACCTCGCCGGCCGGATCGATGTCCAGCCCCTGATGCGTCTTGTAGTGCCGGGCGACCGCCTCGCGCAGTTCGGGCAGGCCCATCATCGGCGGATACTGGTTCCACCCCTCGACGACCGCTTCGGCGGCCTTTCGTCGC
>JAYRKO010000191.1:0-5555 GCA_041905745.1 Tagaea sp.
GGCGTTTAGCTAACACAGCCGTTTCGCCGATGCAATAAGGCGCGCGCAAAAGCTGCGGGTTATCCACTTTTGCCCGAAAACAAAGGCTTTCTCGCGCGTCACATAAAGCTGTACGGATCGACGTCGACCTGCACGCGCACGGCGTCCGGCACGCGCGTTTGCGCAAGCCACGAATCCAGAATCTGCTGCAAATTCGCCTCCCTGCCCGCCTTCAGCAGTAGGCGGCGTCGGTGCCGGCCGCGCAGGATCGCCATGGGTGCGGGCGCCGGGCCCAGCACCTGCACGCCCGCTTCCTTGGGTGCCGTCGCCCCCAGCCGTCGCGAGAGCCGTTCGACCAGCCCTTCGTCCTCGCCGGCGACGATGATGGCGGCAAGCCGCCCGTAGGGGGGCCAGCCATGGCGCTGGCGGTCGGCACGCTCTGCCGCCAGGAAGCGCGCCCGATCGCCGCCGACCAGCGCCTTCATCACGGCATGCTCGGGCATATGTGTTTGAAGTAGAACGCGTCCTGGCCGTTCGGCGCGGCCGGCACGCCCGGCGACCTGATGCAGCAACTGCCAGGTCCGCTCGCCCGCCCGCAGGTCGCCGCCCGACAGGCCGAGATCCGCGTCGACCACCCCCACCAGCGTCAGCAAGGGAAAGTGGTGGCCCTTTGCGACGATCTGCGTGCCGACGAGGATGTCGATCTCGCGTGCGGCCATCCGTCGCACGAATTCCTCGGCTGCCGCGGGCCCGGTGACGGTATCGGACGTCATCACCTCAATCTTCGCCTCGGGGAACAGGCGGCGGGCTTCTTCGGCCACGCGCTCCACGCCCGGGCCGCAGGCGACGAACGAATCTTCCGCCGTGCAGGCGGGGCAGGTGCGCGGCAGCGGGGCCGAATAGCCGCAATGGTGGCACTGCAGGCGCGCGTGCAGCCGGTGTTCGACGAGCCACGCCGTGCAGGACGGGCATTGCAGCCGATGGCCGCAGGCGCGGCACAGCGTCAGCGGCGCGTAGCCGCGCCGGTTGAGGAACAGCATCGACTGCTCGCCCGCGTCCAAGGCGGCGCGCAGCGCCGCGCGCAGCGGCTCGCTTAGGAACGACTGGCGCGCGGGCGGGAAGCGGCGCAGGTCCACCGCCTCGACCTTCGGCAGGCTGGCCCCGCCATGGCGCGCGGGCAGTTCGACGCATGCGTATCGTCCGCGCTCCACGTTCGCGAGCGTTTCCAGCGAGGGCGTGGCCGAGGCGAGCACGACCGGGCAGGCTTCGAAGCGCGCGCGCACCACGGCCATGTCGCGCGCGTGGTAGATCGTGCCGTCCTCCTGCTTGAAGGCCTGCTCGTGTTCCTCGTCGACGACGACGAGGCCGAGTTTCGCGAACGGCAGGAACAGCGCCGAGCGCGCGCCGACGACGACCGGTGCGGTACCGGCCGCGACCGCGCGCCACACGCGCGCGCGTTCGCGCGTGCCCAGTTCGGAATGCCACTGCGCGGGTTCGGCGCCGAAGCGCTGCGCGAAACGCGCGAGCCATTGGGCGCCCATTGCGATTTCCGGCAGCAGGACCAGCACCTGCGTGCCCGCAGCGATCGCCGCGGCCACCGCCTCGAAATAGACTTCCGTCTTGCCCGAGCCGGTGACGCCGTCGAGCAGCGTGACCGAGAAGCCCTGCCCGACGCGCCCCGACAATTCGTCGGCCGCCGCGCGCTGCACGGGCGTAAGGTCGGCGCGCGGATGGCCGGCGTCGGGCGCCTTGGGTGCGGGCGGATCGACCTCGTGCGTTTCGAGCCAGCCCTTGTCGACGAGCCCCTTCACCACGCCCGCCGACACGTCGGCCGCGCGCGCGAGTTCGGCCGCGGGCCTTGCCCCGCTTCGCGCTTCGCGCAGCACGCGTTTGCGCGCGGGCGTCAGCACGCCGGGTTCGTCGAGTTCGGGATCGGGCGCGCAATCCGACACCGCGACGACGGCGACGCGCCGCGGTTCGACGAACGCGTCGGGCACGCTCATCGCCATGCGCAGCACGTTGCCCAGCGGCGAGAGCGTATAGGCCGCAACCCATTCGACGAACTTGCGCAACGGCGCCTTCATCGCCGGCACGGGCAGGCGCGAAGCGACGTCCTTCAGCTTGGCTTCGGGCAACGTTTCGTCGGCCGCATCGTCCCACACGACACCCGCGACCGCGCGCCGCCCGAGCGGCACGCCGACGAAATCGCCCGGTGCGTAGTCGCGCCCCGCCGGCACCCGGTAGTCGTAGGGGCCGAGCGGCAGCGGCAGGGCCACGCGCACGCGCATGCTGGATCGCGACTCGGCCATCGGCTAGACTCTGGCCGTTTCGAGTCGCAAGGCAAAGCGCTTCCGATGAAATTCTTCGTCGACACCGCAGAAATCTCCGAAATCCGCGAACTGGCCGCCACCGGCCTCGTCGACGGCGTGACGACGAATCCGTCGCTCATCGCGAAGTCGGGACGCAAGTTCCTCGACGTCGTTGCCGAGATCTGCTCGGTCGTGCCCGGCCCCGTCAGCGCCGAAGTCGTGTCGAACGATTTCGAGACGATGCTGAAGGAAGGCAAGAAGCTCGCCGCGATCGCCAAAAACGTCGCGGTCAAGGTGCCGCTGACGGTCGACGGCCTCAAGACCTGCAAGGCGCTGGCCGACGCAGGCACCATGGTCAACGTCACGCTGTGCTTCAGCCCCGCGCAGGCGATCCTCGCCGCGAAGGCCGGCGCGGCGTTCATCTCGCCCTTCGTGGGCCGGCTCGACGACGTTGGCACCGACGGCATGCAGCTCATCGCCGACATCTGCCAGATCTACGCCCAGTACCCGAATTTCCGCACCGAAGTGCTCGTCGCCTCGGTGCGCGGCCCCATGCACATCGTGGAAAGCGCCAAGCTCGGCGCGCACGTCGCCACGATGCCGCCCAGCGTCCTCAAGCAGCTCTTCGGTCATCCGCTGACCGACAAGGGCCTCGCCCAGTTCAACGCCGACTGGAAGAAGACCGGCCAGTCCCTCCTTTAAGCCGGAAGCAAGGGAGAACCCTTCGATCATGGCCGAGACCGACAGCGCAAACGCCCTCGCCGGCCCGCCCGCCCCCACGGGTGCCACCGTCGCGGAGTATCTGCGCCGCCATCCCGACTTCCTGATCGAGCATCCCGACCTGCTCTGGATCCTGACGCCGCCCTCGCAGCGTTCGGAAAACGGCGTCGTCGACATGCAGCGCTACATGCTCGAGCGCATGCGCACCGACCTCGCCAAGATCACGGCCGCGCAGGCCGAACTCATCGCCACGAGCCGCGCCAACCTCGCCACGCAGGGCCGCATCCACGCGGCCGTGCTGTCGGTGCTGACCGCCAAGTCGCTGCCCCACTGCATCGACACGATCGCGGTCGACCTGCCCATGCATCTGGAAGTCGACGCGATCGGGCTGGGTTTCGAATCGATCGAAAGTGCGGCCCCGGGCGAGACCGCGCAGAACCTGCGCATCCTGCCGCGCGGCACGGTCGACCGGCTGATGGGCGAGCGGCGCGACATCCTGCTGCTGGCCGACGAGCCGGGCGACAGCTCGATCTATGGCGGCGCGTCCACGCTGGTGCGCAGCCAGGCGCTGCTGCGCTTGCAGCTGAAGCGCGACATGCCGCCGGGCATTCTCGCCTTCGGCGCGCGCACGACCTCGAAATTCCATCCCGGCCAGGGCACCGAGCTGCTCAATTTCCTCGGCCGCACGGTCGAGGCGACGCTGCGCGGATGGCTGTCGCGCGGGAACTGACGCCGGGCTTCGCGGCGGCGGCCGACCTGCTGCCGGCGATCGAACGCTGGCAGGCCACGTTGCGCGACGAGAAGCGCGCCTCGCGCCACACGCTGTCCAACTACACGCGCGACCTCGCCGATTTCCTGTCCTTCCTGCAGGACCATCTGGGCGAACCGCCCACGCTGGCGGCGCTCACGTCGCTGAAGCCCGCCGATTTCCGCGGCTTCCTTGCCCGGCGCATGCAGGCGGGGTTGAAGGCGACGTCCAACGCGCGAGCGCTTTCGGCACTGCGCGGCTTCTTCCGCTTCCTCGACCGGCAGGGGCTGGCGAACAACGCGCATGTGGCGGCCCTGCGCGGCCCGCGCCTGCCCAAGAGCGTGCCCAAGGCGCTGCATGCCGAAGACGCGGCCGCCCTGCTCGATGCGGCCGATCTCGGCGCGTCGGCGCCGTGGATCGAGGCGCGCGACCGCGCGGTGCTGGCTCTCCTTTACGGGGCCGGGCTTCGCATCGACGAGGCGCTGTCGCTCGACCGCGACGTGCTGCCGCTGGGCGAAATGCTGCGCGTGGTCGGCAAGGGCCGCAAGGCGCGCGACGTGCCGCTGCTGGCGCAGGTGCGCGACCTGGTCGAGGCCTATGCGCGCCAGTGCCCGTTTAAGGGCGGCACCAAGGCACCGCTTTTTCTCGGCGCGCGGGGCAAGCGGCTGCAGGCCGGCATCGTGCAGGCGCGCATGCGGGCCCTGCGCGCGGAACTGGGCCTGCCGGACACGGCCACGCCGCATGCGCTGCGCCATTCCTTCGCGACGCACCTGCTGGGCGCCGGGGCCGACCTGCGCGCGATTCAGGAACTGCTGGGCCACGCCTCGCTGTCGACCACGCAGCGTTATACGGCCGTCGACGCCGAACGGCTGATCGACGTCTACGCCGCCGCACACCCCCGCGCGCGCGGATGACGGGGGGCGCGCGGGCCTCTATAGTCGCGCGCGCATGACGGAAAAGACCGACAACGTTTCGCGGATCCTGCTCGACCTGCGCGCACGCGGGGCCGAGCGCGTGCGGCTCGCCGACCTGATCGAAGCGCTCGATCACCGCGCCTTCGGTGCGGCGATGCTGCTGTTTGCGCTTCCCAACGCGGTGGGCATCGGCACGATCCCGGGCGTCTCCACGCTGTTCGGCGTGCCGCAGATCATTCTCGCCCTCCAGATGATCCTGGGCTTCGACAGGCCGCGGCTGCCGCAATGGCTTCTGGAACGCTCGCTCGCGCGCAAGGATTTCGAGACGTTCGTCGATCGCGGCGTGCCCTATCTCCAGCGCGTCGAGCGCCATCTGAAACCGCGGATGATCGGGCTGACCGAAGGCTGGTTCGAACGCGTGCTGGGTTTCATCTTCCTCGGGATGGCGACGATCGTCTCGTTGCCGATCCCGCTGGGCAACCAGCCGCCGGCCGTCGCGATGGCCGTGATCGCGCTGGGCCAGGTCGGCCGGGACGGCGGCTTCGTCGCGGGCGGCATCGTCGTGGGGATCTTCGCCGCGGCGCTGGCACTGGCCGTCGTCCTCGGCGGCGCTGCGGTGATCTGGCTCGCGATCCAGCATCTGTTCGGGGTTTGAGGATGAAGATCTACGGCGGGCCCGGAACGGCCGCGATGGCGCCGATGGCCGTCCTCGAAGAACTCGGTGTCGCCTACGACTGGATCGACATGGACATGGATGCCGGCGCCGCGCGCGATCCGGAATTCCTGAAGCTCAATCCCAAGGGCCGCGTACCCGTGCTGATCGACGGCGATTTCGTGCTGACGGAATCGGCCGCGATCTGCCTCCACCTCGCCGAGAAGTTCCCG